>NZ_JBMDKO010000039.1:0-48722 GCF_057809755.1 Pseudomonas sp. FG13 | reverse complement strand
AGTGGGGCGAATTATAGAGACTCAGAATCTGCCGTCAACCCTTAATTACGCTTTTGTTGCAGAAGACACTTTCTTACCCATCAAACGCGGGATCCGGCGCGTAATCGAAGGAATCCTCAGCATCATTAAGACACCCCCGATGAAAGCATAGATTGCCCACTCCTTCAGATCTGCCCGCACGATCCACAGCATGTGCAACAACCCAAGCCCGAGAATGAAATAAACCAGGCGATGCAGCTTCTTCCAACGCACACCGAGGCGCCGCTGGCTATAACGGTTGGACGTGACGGCCAGGGACAACAAACCGAGAAACCCGAGTACCCCGACGATGATGTACGGCCGCTTGCTCAACTCGACACCCAACTGCGACCAGTCGAATCCCAAGATGAAGGCCAAGTAGCTACTCAGGTGAAGCACCACATAGGTGAAGCACCATAATCCGAGTTGGCGTCTGACCGCGATCCATCCCGCCCATCCCGTCAACTTCTGCAGAGGGGTCATGCTCAAGGTAATGAGGAGCAGGATCAGCGTCCCCAACCCCAACCGATCCACCAGCACCTTGCCAGGATCGGGGCCCAAGGTATTCATCAACGCCTCGTAGAGCCAGAACAACGGCCAGATCGCCGCCGCAACGAAGACGCCAATCCGCCACACTGGAAAACGCATCAGTAGTCCTTCCTCAGGTCCATCCCTGCATATAAAGAAGCGACTTCATCCTGATAGCCGTTGAACATCAATGTATCGCGCACATTGGGACTGAACAGTCCGCTTGGCAGGCGACGCTCATGCGCCTGGGTCCAGCGCGGGTGGTCGACCGTCGGGTTGACGTTGGCATAGAAGCCGTATTCGTCCGATGCAATGCTTTGCCAGGTCGTCTTGGGTTGTTCGCTGACCAGACTGATACGCACAATGGATTTCACACTTTTGAAACCGTACTTCCATGGCACCACCAACCGCAGCGGCGCGCCGTTCTGGTTCGGCAACTCCCGCCCATACATGCCAACCGCGAGGATAGCCAATGGGTTCATGGCCTCATCCAGCCGCAAACCCTCTACATAAGGCCAGTCGATCAGGGCGAAGCCGGAGCGCTGGCCAGGCATGGTCTTCGGATCCTGCAATGTTTCAAAACGGATGAACTTGGCCTTGGAGGTCGGTTCAACCTGCTTGAGCAGCGCAGAGATGGGAAAGCCGATCCATGGAATGACCATTGACCAGGCCTCCACGCAGCGCAGTCGATAGATCCGCTCCTCCAATTGATAGGGCTTCATGAAGTCTTCCAGACCGTAGCGCCCAGGCTTGCCTACCTCTCCATCCACCACCACGCTCCAAGGCTCGGTTTTCAAGGACCCGGCATTGGCCGCCGGATCGCCCTTGTCGGTTCCGAACTCATAGAAGTTGTTGTAATGGGTTGCATCCTTGAACGGCGTAATCGGTTCATTCTTGACCGTCACCGCGCCCCATTGGGTTGAGGGTAGTTTTTCGGCAAACCAGGACGGCGCCTTGCCTGGCTCCACGTCGGGATAGCGCGCCACATCGGCGGCGCTAGCCCAGCGCGGCAGGCTGCTCACGGCAAGGCCAGCCATGGATGCTCCCAGCATCTGGCGACGAGATAAATAAAAGGATTCGGGCGTGACGTCCGATTCACGGCAGTCGGACGACTTGGGGATCTTGATCAGCATGACAACTCCGCAGTATTGGAGGGCAGGTGCACCAATAGACTGCGGAGTATGGGGGAAATTACATCACTCGGCGCTTTTGTGACGACGCAGGCGCAACAGGTACTGAACCGGGCCGGATGCGGCATAGGCAAGGAATACCAGCAGCAGGATACGCGGCGGATCGCTGAAGACCACCGCGAACACCAGCACCACCGCCAGGATGGCCACGAATGGCACACGCCCCTTCAGATCAAGCTCCTTGAAGCTGTTGTATTTGATGTTGCTGACCATCAGCATACCGGCCGCCGCCACCAGCAGTGCCACCAGGAAGGACATCTTCGAACCCTGGATGCCATAGTCACTGAACGCCCAGACCACACCCGCCACGACGCCCGCCGCAGCCGGGCTCGCCAGGCCGATGAAGTAGCGCTTGTCGGCCTTGCCGACCTGGGTGTTGAAACGCGCCAGGCGCAACGCGGCGCCCGCCACATAAATGAAGGCGACCATCCAGCCGACCTTGCCCATGTCCCCCAGCGCCCAACCGAACGCCAACAAGGCCGGGGCCACGCCGAAAGCGACCATGTCCGACAGGGAATCGTACTCGGCCCCGAATGCGCTCTGGGTATTGGTCATGCGGGCCACGCGCCCGTCCAGGCCATCGAGCACCATGGCGACAAAGATCGCGATGGCGGCGAAAGCAAAATAACGGCTCGCCCCCGCGCTATCGCCAGCGCTCAACGCAGCCTGGGCGCTCATGGAGCTGATGATCGAGTAGAAACCGGCAAACAGGTTGGCGGTGGTAAACAGATTCGGCAGCAGATAGATGCCACGATGCCGGACCTTACGGCCTTCAGCGTCATGACCTTCCTCGACGTGTTCATCGATGGGCAACATGCTTTCGGCGTCAGGAGCCTGGTTTGGCTCGTCGGGACGTTCGCTCATGGACAGTACCTTGCAACGGTGTGAAAAAATTCGACAGGTGTCTGGGACGAGGGTTCGGCCGCAAACGATGCAGCTTTATACCAGAAGCCATCGCCCAAACGAAAAAACGCGGCCGAGGCCGCGTTTTTCGATCAAGCCCGCGACTCAGTTCTTGGCTTTGTCGACGATCTTGTTGGCGCTGATCCAAGGCATCATCGAGCGCAGTTGCTCGCCGATGATCTCGATGCCGTGGGCAGCGTTGTTGCGACGCTTGGCGGTCATCGAAGGATAGCCGGTAGCGCCTTCGCTGATGAACATCTTGGCGTATTCGCCGTCCTGAATACGTTTCAGGGCGTTGCGCATAGCCTGGCGGGACTCGGCGTTGATCACTTCCGGACCGGTCACGTACTCGCCGTATTCGGCGTTGTTGGAGATCGAGTAGTTCATGTTGGCGATACCGCCTTCGTACATGAGGTCAACGATCAGCTTCAGTTCGTGCAGGCACTCGAAGTAGGCCATTTCCGGCGCGTAGCCCGCTTCAACCAGGGTTTCGAAACCGGCTTTAACCAGCTCGACGGTACCGCCGCACAGAACGGCCTGCTCACCGAACAGGTCGGTTTCGGTCTCGTCCTTGAAGGTGGTTTCGATGATGCCGGTACGGCCGCCGCCAACGCCCGCAGCGTAGGACAGGGCCACGTTCTTGGCGTTGCCCGAAGCGTCCTGGTAGATCGCGATCAGGTCAGGGATACCGCCACCCTTGACGAACTCGGAACGCACGGTGTGACCCGGAGCCTTCGGCGCGATCATGATCACGTCGAGGTCAGCGCGTGGCACGACCTGGTTGTAATGGATCGAGAAACCGTGGGAGAAGGCCAGGGTAGCGCCCTTCTTGATGTTCGGTTCGATTTCGTCGCGATACAGTGCGCCCTGGAATTCGTCCGGGGTCAGGATCATGACCAGGTCGGCAGCGGCAACGGCGGAAGCCACGTCAGCCACTTTCAGGCCGTGGGCTTCTGCCTTGGCAACGGTGGCCGAGCCTTTACGCAGGCCGACGGTCACGTCAACACCGGAGTCCTTCAGGTTGCACGCCTGGGCGTGACCCTGGGAACCGTAGCCGATGATGGCGACTTTCTTGTCCTGGATGATCGACAGGTCGCAATCTTTATCGTAGAAAACTTTCATGAATTTCCCCTATATCCGGCCGTTCAGGCCATTCGCTAATTTGGTTTAGATGCTCAGTACTTTGTCGCCACGGGCAATGCCGGTGACACCACTGCGTACGGTTTCCAGAATCGAGGCAGTGCCGATCGATTGAATGAAGCTGTCGAGCTTGTCGCTGGTACCGGTCAACTGAACGGTATAGACGCTGGCGCTGACATCGACGATCTGCCCACGATAAATATCGGTAGTGCGCTTGATCTCGGCGCGCTGGGCGCCGGTGGCCTTGACCTTGACCAGCATCAGCTCGCGCTCGATGTGAGCACTTTCCGACAGGTCCACGAGCTTGACCACCTCGATCAGCTTGTTCAGGTTCTTGGTGATCTGCTCGATGATTTCATCGTGGCCCACGGTGGTCAGCGTCAGACGCGACAGGGTCGGGTCTTCGGTTGGCGCCACCGTCAGGCTTTCGATGTTGTAGTTGCGCTGCGAGAACAGGCCCACTACGCGAGACAGAGCACCCGGTTCGTTTTCCAGAAGCAGGGAAATAATATGCCGCATGATTAGGTACGCTCCGTCTTGCTCAGCCACATATCGCGCATGGAACCGTCTTTGATCTGCATCGGGTAGACGTGTTCGCTGGTGTCGACCGCAATATCGATGACCACCAGGCGATCCTTCATGGCGAACGCCTCCTCCATCTTCGACTTCAGGTCCTTCGATTCGGTGATGCGCACGCCGACGTGACCATAGGCCTCGGCCAGCTTGACGAAATCAGGCAGCGATTCCATGTACGAGTGCGAGTGACGGCTGCCGTAGCTCATGTCCTGCCATTGGCGAACCATGCCCAGCACACCGTTGTTCAGGATCACGATCTTCACCGGCAAACCGTATTGCAGGCAGGTGGACAGCTCCTGGATGTTCATCTGGATGCTGCCCTCGCCGGTGACGCAGGCGACGTCGACATCCGGGAAGCTCAACTTGATGCCCATGGCCGCCGGGAAACCGAAGCCCATGGTGCCCAGGCCACCGGAGTTGATCCAGCGGTTGGGCTTGTTGAACGTATAGTATTGCGCAGCGAACATCTGGTGCTGGCCCACGTCGGAGGTTACAAAGGCATCGCCCTTGGTCACTTCGCAAAGGGTTTCGATCACGGTCTGCGGCTTGATCACGCTACCGTCGCCCTTGTCATAGGGGAACAGGCCACGGTCGCCACGCCACTCATCGACCTGCTTCCACCAACTGGCCACGGACTCCTTGTTCGGGGTCTCGCCGATTTCCTTGAGGATCGCGACCATTTCGGTCAGGACACTCTCCACAGGACCGACAATCGGCACGTCTGCCTTGATGGTCTTGGAAATGGACGCAGGGTCGATGTCGATGTGGATGATCTTGGCGTTCGGGCAGAACTTCGCCGCACCGTTGATGACCCGGTCATCGAAACGCGCACCGACCGCCAGGATCACATCGGCATGGTGCATCGCCAGGTTGGCGGTGTAGCTGCCGTGCATGCCGAGCATACCGATGAACTGACGGTCGGTGCCCGGGAAGGCGCCCAGGCCCATCAGCGTATTGGTGACCGGCAGGTTGAGCATCTTCGCCAGTTCGGTCAGCGGCGCGGAGCCGCCACCGAGGATCACGCCCCCCCCCGAATACAACACGGGACGCTTGGCCGCCAGGAGCATTTCGGCTGCCTTGCGGATCTGCCCGGAGTGACCGCGTACGGCCGGGCTGTAGGAGCGCAGCTTGGCTTTTTTCGGGAAGATGTATTCGAACTTCTCGGCCGGGTTGGTCATGTCTTTCGGGACATCGACCACCACAGGGCCCGGACGACCGGATTCGGCCAGGTAGAAGGCCTTCTTCATGACTTCCGGGATTTCCGACGGGTGCTTGATCATGAAGCTGTGCTTCACGATCGGCCGGGAGATACCGATCATGTCGGTTTCCTGGAACGCATCGGTACCGACCATGGTGCTGGGCACCTGGCCGGAAATGATCACCATCGGGATCGAGTCCATGTAGGCGGTGGCGATACCGGTGATGGCGTTCGTGGCGCCTGGACCGGAAGTCACCAACACCACGCCGGCCTTACCGGTGGCGCGGGCGTAGCCGTCAGCCATGTGGGTCGCCGCCTGCTCGTGACGAACCAGGATGTGGGTCACTTCCGGTTCTTTGAACAGGGCATCATAGACATGAAGAAGAGCACCACCCGGGTACCCGTAGATATATTTGACGCCTTCGTCACGCAAGAAGCGGACGAGCATCTCACCGCCAGATAAAAGCTCCACGTTGTTCACCTCTAAAACGCCAGAATACCGCCCCTCAAAAGGGGACGGGTCTTAATAGGTTTACTTCTCGGCAGAGCATGAGCGACGGTGGTCGCCGACTACGTCAGCACTGACTGAGCAAGTATTGGGATCGTCCCAAGTGTTGCGGGCCTTTCCCACCCAGCGCGAGGTAACGCGTTGCGGGTGTAACAGGTCGACGCGGATATGCGCCTCATGATCTGCCGAGTGGGCCTGCTTCTGGCAGTCCCTCTACAGCGGACTTTGGATTCTTCTGTTTCGCCTTCTGCAAGTCAAGTCGTCTATGTGCTTTATTCGAAGTAAGCGCATGAGAACGCAAGAAAAAACCTTTAAACGGCAACTGTGTTAGCTTCAATTGCGCAACCCATGACAAGGAAACAGCATGCGAATGTTCATACTGACGGCCAGCCTGCTGGTTGGCCTGAGCCCGATGTGCATGGCCGGTCAGATCTACAAATGGGTGGACGCCCAGGGGGTGACTCACTTCAGCGCCCAGCCACCCGATGACGCAGGGGCCACGACCGTGATCAAGTCCTCACCGCCCGTCGGCAAACCGCCCGCGCCCCCCTCCGCCGGCACCATTGGCGACCAAAAGGCCATTGACGAGCAGGTCAAGCAGCAAGTGGCTGACCAGGAAGCCCAGCTCAAGGTGTTCTGCGAGCAGGCCCGGACCAACCTCGCACAATTGAAGAACAACCCACGGGTTCGTGAAGACGTGGAGGGGGAAATGCGCCGCCTCACTGACGAGGAACGACGCCAGCGAATCGACGAGACGAGCAAGCAGATCGAGGAACACTGCCAGTGACGGCAGTCAGCTGACGTCGCTGATCAACCGGTCGAACTGCGACAGCAACCGCTGCAACTCGATGCCCTGCCCTGGTCGCTGGGCATAGACCATTTCCGCCATGGCAAGGATGCCCGAGGCGTTGGGCAGCGGCAGGTCATTTTCCAGGATGGCTTTCATCCGTGGCAGGAAAATCCATTGCAGCCATTGCTCGAAGTCCAGGGTGTCGACCGCGAACGGCTCGACACTGGCCAGCGCTTCGACCGAAGGCGAAACGCTGCTCCACCAGCCCTGGACCCGCAACTCCCGCTCGATCAGCAGCAACTGATCGGCGATCTGGGGAAAACGCGTATCCATCAGAGCGAAACCTTGGCCTTCTGACGGGCCAGCGCCGCGCCGGCCGAATCGCCTTGTTTCTCACGCGCCTGGGCGATCAGTTCCCACAGGCTAGCCTGAAGGGCCGGACGACCGCTGGTGAATGTCAGACCGCGACGGGCCAGTTGTTCGGCTTGCGGCGCATCGCCCTGGGCCATGCGTACCTGGGCCAGGCGATAAAGAACCTGGGGTTCACGCGGCGCTACGCGCTGGGCACGTTCCAGACTGGAAGAGGCACCGTTGAGGTCGCCACTGGCCTGTTGCTGTTGGGCGGTCGTCAGCAGGGCCAACACCGGGCCATCCAGCTGTTCATCGGCGGACAGGCCACCGGAGCCGGCCGACGGAATGCTGCCGGGCGAGGCAGGCATGCTGTAGCTGCCCTGATTGATCGGCGAGGTTTCGATAGGGCCTGGCGTGATGGGTCCGGGCGTGATCGGCGTAGTGCTGATCGGCGCCGAGGTCGTGGCACCGCCACCGGGCACCATCACGACCACACCGGTGTCGCCTTGAGGAATCGCCTGGGCCTGGCCTTGCACCGGCCGCTTCACCGTCGTTTGACGGAAGCCGCCGTTGGCCGACACCCGCTCACTGTTGGAAACGGCAGTGCCGGAGTCGACAACCGGAATCGAGCCGCGCTGTACGGTCGAGCAACCACTGAGCAAAGCCACGGCAGTTACCGCTGGAATCAACCACTTGTTCACGTGAAACCCTCTTTGCTTAATTCATCCAGTCTTTGACCCAATCCATCACCGACTCGGCTGGATTCTGTCCGCCGCAGGCGGCTCCGGGTGGTGGTTCGCTGCCGCGAATATACGGCATCTGCACCGCGCCCGGGCAATTGGCATCGGAGCCTTGTCCGGTGCGCGAATCGACCCAGGCTTGAACGACGTTGTCCGGCTGCGGCATGTCCAGCGGCAATGGGTCGGCCTTGCGCATGAAGCTGGTCCAGACCTGCAATGCGCCCGTGGCGCCGGTGAACGGCGTCTTGCCGTTGTCATCGCGACCGAGCCAGACCACGGCCAGCAGGTCCTGGCTGAAACCGGCGAACCAGCTGTCACGGGAATCGTTACTGGTGCCGGTCTTGCCCGCCAGCGTCAGGGTTCGGGGCAGCACGTTATAGACCGAGCTGCCGGTACCTTCACGCATGACCCGCTGCATGGCGCTCTGGATCAGGTAGATGGAACCCGGATCGAAACGCTGCTGAATCTGGAACGGATAACGCTTGAGTGGCTCACCGTCGGCGGTGAGCACGCTGCGGATCCCGCGCATCGGCGTATTGAAGCCGCCGTTGGCCAGCGTCTGGTACATGGCCGCAACCTCGATCGGCGTGAGGCCACCGGCTCCCAGCAGCATCGACGGGAAGGCCGGCAATTCGCGGCTGACCCCCAGACGCGCCAATGTCTTGAGCACATTCGGCACACCGACTTCCAGCCCAAGGCGAGCCGTGGACAAGTTGTAGGAATGCGCCAGCCCCTGATACAGGAAAACCGTACCGTGGGAGCGCCGGTCATAGTTCTGCGGTTTCCAGACCTGGCCGTCCGCGCCCTTGACCGAGAACACCTCGTCCGACAGCCAACTGGTCAGTGTGTACTGGCTTGGTTTTTCCAGGGCGGTAAGGTACACCGCCGGCTTGATCAGCGAGCCGATCGGGCGCACGGCATCCAGGGCCCGGTTGAAACCGGCGAAACTGGCCTGGCGGCTGCCGATCATGGCCTGGACTTCACCGGTTTCCGGGTTGGTCACCACCATGGCGGCTTCCACATCCTCGGCACCCTTGCGCGCACCCAGACGCTTGAAAGTATCCTCGACCGACGCTTCGGCTTTCATCTGCAGGATCGGGTCGAAACTGGTGAAGATCCGCAGGCCTTCTTCGGTCAAGTCTTCGTCGCGGTAGTCTTCACGCAGTTGCCGTTTGACCAGGTCGAGGAAACCGGGGAACGAGCTGTCCGCCAGGCTGCCGCGCTTGGTCACGCCCAATGGCATTTTCTTCGCTGCTTCGACCTGCTCGGCCGTCGCCACGCCTTGTTGTTGCAGCAGGTCGAGCACCAGGTTGCGACGTTCGAGGGCCCGCTCCGGATTACGCCGCGGGTTGTAGGAAGACGGCCCCTTGACCATGCCCACCAGCAGCGCCACCTGATGCAGCTTGAGTTCGGACAACGGCTGGCTGAAGAAGAACTGGCTGGCGAGGCCAAAACCGTGCACCGCCCGCTGACCGTCCTGGCCGATGAAGACCTCATTGAGGTACGCCTCGAGGATCTCCTGCTTGTCGTAATGCAACTCCAGCAACAGCGCCATCATGGCTTCGGTGAGCTTGCGGGTGAGGCTGCGCTCGTTGGTCAGGTAGAAGTTCTTGACCAACTGTTGGGTCAGAGTACTGCCACCCTGACGCATATGGCCCGAGGACGTGTTGACCCAGATGGCCCGGGCAATCGACTTGGGCGAGACGCCGAAGTGATGGTAGAAATCCCGGTCTTCGACAGCGACCAGCGTATCGATCAGGAACGGTGGCACCTGGTCGATCTTGATCAGGATCCGGTCTTCGAGGTTCTTCGGATACAGGCCGCCGATCAACAGCGGCTCGAGGCGCACCACCGAAAGACTGGCATTGTTGGCACCCGTCAACGCGGCCACGTAGTCGCCGGAAAACCGCACGCGCACCGCTTGCGCCTGCTCCATGCCTTCATAGAACTGGAAGCCACGGGTATTGAGATCGACAGTGTTGCCATTGACGGAAGCTTCGCCCGGGCCGTTGGCCACACTTTCACGGCGATAGCCCAGGGCGTCGAGTTCGGTGAGGAAGTCGTCCTTGCTCAGCTTCTGTCCGACGAACAGCTCCAGCGGCCGGGCGTAGACCTTGGCCGGGATCGTCCAGCGCTTGCCGGAGAACTTCTCCTGGACCACCGCATCGAGGTAGACGGCAAAACCGGCAAGCACGACAAGGCCCACCAGGCCGAGTTTAAGGGCCCAGCCCAGCCAGGGCCGCAGGCGGCTGGCGGGTGGTTTCTTGGGGGTACGGGGGGATCGGGTACGAGTCATGGCGGCGGATTATACGCACTTTGCGATGGTTCAACATGAGCCCGATAAGCTGCGTGATGCACAGGCCATCCGGTTTGCGTTAATGCAGCTTGCCGCCATAATGACGGCCTTGAATTTTTCCAGACTCTGAAGGATCGCCTGTGAGCCAGACCCTGATCGCTGCCCTGCAAAACCCGGCCCTCTATCCGCACCCCGTCGAAGGGTTCCAGGTCATCGAAACCCACATTTCCTGGGTCTTGCTCACCGGTCCTTACGCCTACAAGTTCAAGAAGCCGGTCAATTTCGGCTTCCTCGACTTCACCGAGCTCGACGCCCGCAAGCATTTCTGCGGCGAAGAGCTGCGCCTGAACCAGCGCTTGACCCGGGACCTGTACCTGGAAGTGTTGCCGATCACCGGCAGCGCCGAAGCGCCACAGTTGAATGGTGACGGACCGGCGATCGAATATGCCCTGAAGATGCGTCAGTTCCCGCAAAGCCAGTTGCTCAGCACGTTGCAGGCCAACGGTGAACTGACCACCGCCCACGTCGACGAAATGGCCGAGCAGATTGCCCGGTTCCACCTCTCCACGCCCAAGGTTCCCGCCGAAAACCCGGCCGGCACCCCGGACAGCGTGATGGCACCGGTGCGGCAGAATTTCGAACAGATCCTCCCGTTCCTCAGCGACAAGGCTGACCTGGCGCAACTCGAGGCCCTGCAAGCCTGGGCTGAAAGCAGTTTCGAACGCCTCAAGCCGCTGTTCATCCAGCGCAAGGCCGAAGGCTTCATCCGCGAATGCCATGGCGACATCCACCTGGGCAACGCCACCGTGATCGATGGCAATGTGGTGATTTTCGACTGCATCGAGTTCAACGAACCGTTCCGTTTCACCGACGTCTACGGCGACACGGCATTCCTGGCGATGGACCTGGAAGACCGCGGGCTCAAGTCCCTGGCCCGGCGATTCGTCAGCCAGTACCTGGAGCTGACCGGCGATTACCAGGGCCTGGAACTGCTGAACTTCTACAAAGCCTACCGGGCCCTGGTCCGGGCCAAGATCGCCTTGTTCAGCATGCCGGCCGAAGCCGACCCGGTGCAACGCGCCACCACCCTGCGCCAGTACCGCAACTACGCCAACCTGGCAGAGAGCTACAGCACCATTCCGTCGCCATTCCTGGCCATTACCCATGGTGTTTCAGCCGTAGGCAAAAGCCACGTCGCGATGCGCCTGGTGGAAGCGCTGGGGGCGATTCGCCTGCGTTCGGACGTGGAACGCAAGCGCCTGTTCGGTGAGCAACAGGTGCCGAACGATCCCCAGGCCGGCATCTATAGCAGCGATGCCAGCAGCGCCACGTATGCGCGCTTGCATGAAATCGCCGGCGGGATCCTGCGCGCCGGGTTCCCGGTGGTGATCGATGCCACGTACCTCAAGCGCGAGCAGCGTGAAGCCGCAGCGAAAATCGCCGAAGCGACGGGCACCCCGTTCCTGATCCTCGATTGCAATGCCCCGCAAGCGGTCATCGAAAACAGGCTGGCGCAGCGTCAGGCCGATCAGAAAGACCCTTCCGACGCGACCCTGGCCGTCATCGCCGCACAGCAGGCTAACCGCGAAGCGCTGACGCCGGAGGAAATCCTCTGCAGCAAACCGGTGCAGACCAATGAAAGCGGCACGCTCGACAACGTGGTCGCGCAGATTCGCCAACGCCTGCCAGGCCTGTAAGCAACTATTTCGACCGTGAAGCGACACCTGGCTTCACGGTCGCCAAATACTGGCACTATACTGGCGCCATAAAACCAACAGGTGACATGACATGAACCGCCCAAAGATTCTCGACACGCCGCTGTATGCCTTGCTGCGCAAAGACGACATTGCAGGCTTCAATAAAGAACGCCCTCAAGGCCCGGTTGACTTGCGCGGCGGCGATTTTCGCGGGCTCGACCTGCGGGAATTGAATGTGGACGACGTCGACTTCACGGACGCTTACTTCCGTTCCGCTGATTTGCGTGGCGTCGATTTCCGCAAGTCGAAGCTGGAAGGCGCGAGCCTGGCCCATGCGCAGATCTCCGGCGCCTATTTCCCACCCGAGCTGTCGGCCGACGAAATTCTGATGTCGATGAACTTCGGCACCCGGTTGCGCTACCGTACCCGCTGATTTGCCAGAAAAGGCAAACCCGCACGACCAAATCCAGCGCCCCCGCCCGCGCTGGATAGGGTCCGTCGCCACTGGTTTTCCCTCATCGTGCGTTATGCCTTAGAAGCTTTTGCGACAATCCTGCCAAAGAATCACGCTTTTCCTACTGAGCGCTACACTCCTGAGAAGCTTGCCCACTGAACAGTCGGCCGTCGCAAGGAGGCTCGATGAATGATGAACTGCAACACCTGAAAAATCTGGGCAAGACGTCGGCCCAATGGCTACACGCCGTGGGCATCCACAGCGCCTCGGATCTGCGTCGACTCGGAGCGGTCGATGCCTATCGTGCGGTACGCACTCGTGGTTTCCGGGCCTCCAAGGTGTTGCTGTACGCGATTGAAGGCGCGCTGATGGATATGCACTGGAATGACATCCCCGCCGAACGCAAGGAAGCATTGAACAAGCAATTGGACGCCATTTCCACACGCCACAAAGCCTGACGCCCTTGGTTATCGACATAAACCATCGCGGTTATTGCGACGAACTGGAAAACAACGTTTGACATGGTAATGAGAATCGCTATGATTACCACATCCGGTCGCGAGACTGGTCGATATTTGAAAAGCCCTTGGTTCGGACTCTCAGATATCTCCTCATCAGGCTAATCACGGTTATTTGACCCGGCTCTTGCCGGGTCTTTTTTTGTCCGCGAGAAGCCTACGGCTGTCCGCGCATTTGCGCGCAATAATCCACGGGTGGCGTGGCCGGTGTGTACCAGACGTAATCCGCCATGGCCGATGTGACCTCGCTGCCCTCCTCGGCCAGCATCAGGACCACCGGTGCTTCACCTGCCCCAAGGTCCAGGACATGCAGCGGTACGCCAATATCCTTGCGTCCATGCCAGGCACCTGCAAACAACAATGCGGGGGTTGGCGCGGCCAGTAATCGCTCGGCCATGCGCCGATCGCGTTGTTGCTGAACGGCCACCATCGCCGGCATCTGCGATTCCGGCAGCAGGCCGCAGTGGGCATCGCGAATCTGCCCCAGCAGCTCTTCTTTTACCGCCGCCCCATTGGAGCGAACACCGCTCAAGCCTGGCGCTTGCCGGTAGAAGCGCTGGATTTCGACAGCATCCAGGTTCGCGGCCAACAACGGATAAGGTTGCGCCAGTGCGTATTCGACGACAGGTCCATAGAGGTTCCAATCCCAACCCGGCGACCAATCCAGCGCGTCAGGCAAGTTTTCCGGCATGGCAGGTTGCTGGCGGACCCCATCGACCCGCGACTGCTGGCTTGGCGTCAGCATTTCCAGCAATAGACTGCCTTGCGCCCGTTGCCCGGCCAGGGCCTGGAGCAGCCATAATTGCAGCGCGTGATGATCCGGGTTGTCATGCTGCTCTCCCACGATAACCCGAGGTGCCTTCGCCAGACGTTCGACCAGAACCCTGGGCGCAACAGACTGACCATTGTGCAGGTCACGGATCCGCCCGCTGATCGGTGGCGGTGCGATGCTCTGGCAGGCGGTCAAGGTACTCAAGACCAGAATCAGGATCAGGCGCATCGGGCAGCGTTCTCGACGAAGTTGTTCATGAATGGGCATGGAATCGTCAGGCGAGTACTCTCGACCCGACATTTGATGAATACTTCTATCTGACCGTCAACTGTGAAGTTACTCCCACAGGGAGGCATTCAACATCCGCATCGAGACTCACATGAAATTTCTGTGCAGCAACGCCGAACTGCCCGACAACGACAGTCGCGGTTTCGACATTGAGGGGCGCAAGGTGCTGGCGGTACGGCGTGCGGGTCAGGTTCATGTGTATCTCAACCGCTGTCCGCACCGTGGCGTACCGCTGGAATGGCAACCCGACCGGTTCCTCGACGCCAGTGCCAGCCTGATCCAGTGCGCCACCCACGGCGCGCTGTTTCTGATCGAAAGCGGCGAATGCGTGGCCGGTCCTTGTGCCGGCCAGTTCCTGGTGGCGCTAGACAGCCGGGAGAACGCGCAAGGCATCTGGGTCAAGGTGTAGCGGCTCGAGCAACACTGGCAACGCACGGTCCACCCACATCTGCTCGGGCGTCAGCGTGACCCCGTAGGCCAGCACCTGCACACCCGCCGCGGCCGCTTCGCGCAGGGCTGCCGCATAGCCCGGGTCGATTTCCTCGGCCGGGCGCACTGCGTCGATGCCGCTCAGGTTCACGCAATACAACTGCACCGCCCGCACACCTTCGCGAGCCAGGCAGGCCAATTCCCTCAAGTGCTTGGCGCCGCGCTGCGTCACGGCATCGGGAAACGCGGCGACGTTCGTGCCATCGAACCCCAGAGTAACGCTCTTGACTTCGACCCAGGCCGAACCATGCTCGTAGTCCAGGCGAAAATCGATACGACTGTTCTCCACGCCGTAGGCCACTTCCCGCTTTAACCCGATGAAGCCATTGAGCTCGCTGATCACCCCGGCACGCAACGCCTCTTCGATCAAGCCATTGGCCCGCCCGGTGTTGATGCAGGCCAGCCGCCCCTGGGGGGTTTCGCCGACTTCCCAGGTTCCGGGCAGCTTGCGTTTGGGATCGCTGGAACGACTGAACCAGACCCGTGCGCCTTCGGCCATGCAATTGAGCATCGAGCCGGTATTGGGACAGTGGATCGTCAGCTGTTCGCCATCAAGGGTTTCGATATCGGCAAGGAAACGCTTGTAGCGCCGAATCAGTCGACCTTCTTCCAGGGCAGGAGAAAAGCGCATCAGCCTTGCCAGCTCCGCAGTCCACGCGCGATTCGCTCCACCGCTTCCTGTAGCCGCGGCAGGCTCTGGGTATAGGCGAAGCGCACATGGTGCCCAGCCTGGTGACGGCCGAAGTCCAGGCCGGGGGTGAACGCCACGTGTTCGGTTTCCAGGAAGTGCTGGCAGAAGGCAAAGGCATCGCCACCGAATGCGCGGATATCGGCATAGAGGTAGAACGCGCCTTCCGGCTCGACCGCAATGCCGAAACCCAACTCACGCAAGGCCGGCAGCAAGAAATCCCGGCGTAGCGCGAACTCGGCCCGACGCTGCTCGAAGATCTCGATGGTCGCTGGCTCGAAACAGGCCAGGGCCGCGTACTGAGCCATGCTTGGCGCGCTGATGTAGAGGTTCTGCGCCAGTTTTTCCAACTCACTGACGGCGGCCGAAGGCGCCACCAGCCAGCCCAATCGCCAGCCGGTCATGCCGAAATACTTGGAAAAACTATTCAGGACGAAGGCATCGTCGTCGACTTCCAGCACGCTGGCGGCCTCGGTGCCATAGGTCAGGCCGTGATAGATCTCATCCACCACCAGATGGCCCTTACGCGCCTTGATTGCCTTCGAGAGCCCGGCCAGTTCATCCCGGGAAAGCAGCGTTCCGGTCGGATTGGCCGGCGACGCCACCAGCGCACCGACGCT
The DNA here is from genome assembly GCF_057809755.1 of Pseudomonas sp. FG13. Classification (NCBI taxonomy): domain Bacteria; kingdom Pseudomonadati; phylum Pseudomonadota; class Gammaproteobacteria; order Pseudomonadales; family Pseudomonadaceae; genus Pseudomonas; species Pseudomonas sp. FG13. Next base: position 32,958 of record NZ_JBMDKO010000039.1, on the reverse strand, counting down.
GTCCTGGTCCCAATGCCGATCCACCAGCTCGGGGGTCAACTGGTAACGCACCTCAGGCCCCACCGGCACCAGTTGCGCCGCGCCTTCCACCAACCGCAGGAAGTGGCGGTTGCAGGGGTAGCCCGGGTCCGCCAGCAACCAGTGTTTACCCGGGTCTACCAGCAAGGCACTGGCCAGCAGCAACGCACCGGACCCACCCGGTGTGATCAGGATACGTCGGGGGTCGATGCTCACCCCGTAGCGCTGCCCGTAGAAACCGGCAATGGCTTCCCGCAGTTCGGGGATGCCGCGAGCGGCGGTGTAGCGGGTCTTGCCCGCCGCCAGCGCGGCCTGGCCGGCCTGGATGATCGGCTCGGCCGTGGTGAAGTCCGGCTCGCCGATCTCCAGGTGGATGACGTCGTGTCCGGCGGCCTGCAGTTCATTGGCACGGGCCAGCAACGCCATCACATGGAAAGGTTCGATGGCGCGACTGCGCGCACTGTAGGACTGAGCCATTAGCCTTCCTTCGCATAAAAAAGAACCGATTCTACCCAACTCTCCGCCCAAGTCAGAAACAACTGCGGAACGAGCGCGAGCAGGAAGAGGTCATAGCCCCGGATTGCAGGAAATGACTCCGGCGATTGGCCCAGGCTTGACTAGAATCAAGCATTGAGCAGGATGACCTCTTCACCGAACCGAACCCGGCCATGCCTTGCGAGGCCCCGCCCGCCGCAGGCTCGACAACCGGGAGTGGCGCGGCCCGATTCGATCTGGTAAGTTCGCCCGCTTGCAGCCGCAGGGCCGGCAGGTGTCGGTGATGGAGCAATCCTGCGTAGTGGATTACAAGAGTAGAGGCGGTCCATTCATGCCCACCCAAGCAAAGCAAAATCAAAATCAGTCGCTCAGCGGGTTTGAGCCTTATGTCCCTAAAGCGGGCGAAGAGTACATGGGCGCCCCCATGCGCGCGCACTTCACCAAGATCCTGAACAAGTGGAAACAGGACTTGATGCAGGAAGTCGACCGCACCGTGGACCACATGAAAGACGAGGCGGCCAACTTCCCCGACCCGGCCGACCGTGCCAGCCAGGAAGAAGAGTTCAGCCTGGAACTGCGCGCACGTGACCGTGAGCGCAAGTTGATCAAGAAGATCGACAAGACGTTGCAACTGATCGAAGACGAAGAATACGGCTGGTGCGAGTCCTGCGGCATCGAGATCGGCATCCGCCGGCTGGAAGCCCGCCCGACGGCCGACTTGTGCATCGACTGCAAGACCCTGGCGGAAATCAAGGAAAAACAGGTCGGCAAGTAATTTGCCTGAGCTGTTACCGAAAAACGGAGCGTTCATACGCTCCGTTTTTTGTTTGCACCAGGTTCCCTACTCAGAACGTGTGCCCCCCTTGTGGGAGCGAGCCTGCTCGCGATAGCGCCAGATCAGTCACCTCTGCGGTGGCAGGCATACCACTATCGCGAGCAGGCTCGCTCCCACAAAGGGGCAGTGTTCCTCCACTATTATTTTCCTATGACTGCCACCTCCTCCTACATCGGACGCTTCGCCCCCACTCCCAGTGGCCACCTGCATTTCGGCTCGCTGGTCGCGGCCCTGGCGTCGTACCTGGACGCCAGGGCCGCTGGCGGACGCTGGTTGTTGCGCATGGAAGACCTCGATCCGCCCCGGGAAGAACCCGGCGCGCAAGTGGCGATTCTCAAGGCCCTGGAGAGCTATGGCTTCGAATGGGACGGTGAGATGGTCCGCCAGAGCGAACGCCATGAGGCCTACGATCAGGTGATCAACCGCCTGTTCAGCCAAGGCCTGGCTTATGCCTGCACCTGTTCGCGCAAACAACTGGAGGCGTATCAGGGTGTGTATCCGGGGTTGTGCCGCAACGCCGGGCACAGCACCGAAGACGCCGCCATCCGCCTGCGCGTCCCCGAGCTCGAGTACCACTTCATCGACCGGGTACAAGGCGAGTTCCGCCAGCATCTGGGCCGCGAGGTCGGCGATTTTGTCATCCGTCGCCGCGACGGGCTCTATGCTTATCAACTGGCCGTGGTGCTGGACGACGCCTGGCAAGGAGTGACCGATATCGTGCGCGGCGCCGACCTGCTGGACTCCACACCCCGCCAGCTCTATCTGCAAGAGTTGCTCGGGCTGCCACAGCCGCGCTACCTGCATGTGCCGTTGATCACCCAACCGGACGGACACAAGCTGGGCAAGTCCTACCGTTCGCCACCGCTGGCGGCCGACCAGGCCACGCCGTTGCTGTGCAGGGCCTTGCGCGCACTGGGTCAGGAATCCGGCGTCGAACTGGCCGACGCCAGCCCTCGGGAGCTGCTGGCCTGGGGCGTTCGCCACTGGGATGCGGCACGGATCCCGCGCACAATGACCCTGCCCGAGGCGCAAATACGTTGACGGCCCTTGCAGCTTGGCGCCCATCCGTTACCATCGCCGCACGTTTTCGGGCACGCGCTTAAAAAAGAGAGGCCGGGATGTACATCTATCGCTTGGTCCTGCTCCTGGTAGTGGGGATTTATCTGTTCTCCCCGGCCATCATGGATTGGTGGATCGATGCCACGGGTGCCTGGTATCGGCCGTATCTGCTCTGGCTGATCCTGATCGTCGTGACCTTCATCCTGCAGAGCCAAAAAGATGCCGATGAGCTTTAGCCTGACCCAGATGATCCTGATCAGTGCGGCCTACCTGGCGGTACTGTTCGGCGTGGCCTGGATCAGTGAACGAGGCATGATCCCCCGGGCGATCATCCGCCATCCGCTGACCTACACCCTGTCGCTGGGGGTCTACGCCAGTGCGTGGGCGTTCTACGGTACGGTCGGGCTGGCCTACCAGTATGGCTATGGCTTCCTGTCCAGTTACCTGGGTGTGTCGGGAGCCTTCCTGCTGGCGCCAGTGTTGCTGTACCCGATCCTGAAAATCACCCGCACCTACCAGTTGTCGTCCCTGGCTGACCTGTTCGCCTTTCGTTTCCGCAGCACCTGGGCCGGTGCGCTGACCACGATCTTCATGCTCGTGGGCGTGTTGCCGTTGCTGGCCCTGCAGATGCAGGCCGTGGCCGACTCCATCAGCATCCTGACCCACGAGCCGGTGCAGCACCGGGTGGCGCTGAGCTTCTGCGTCCTGATCATCCTGTTCACCATTTTCTTCGGTTCCCGGCACATCGCCACCCGGGAAAAACACGAAGGCCTGGTGTTCGCCATCGCCTTCGAGTCGGTGATCAAGCTGATCGCCATCGGTGGCGTCGGCCTCTACGCGCTGTACGGTGTGTTCAACGGCCCGCAACAGCTTGAACTGTGGCTGCTGCAGAACCAGACCGCCCTCGCCGCCCTGCACACACCGTTGCAGGAAGGCCCGTGGCGTACGCTGTTGCTGGTGTTCTTCGCGTCAGCGATCGTGATGCCGCACATGTACCACATGACCTTCACCGAAAACCTCAACCCACGCTCGCTGGTGAGCGCGAGCTGGGGTCTGCCGCTGTTCCTGCTGCTGATGAGCCTGGCGGTGCCGCTGATCCTGTGGGCCGGGTTGAAGCTGGGGGCCAGTACCAATCCGGAATACTTCACCCTCGGCATCGGCATCGCCGCCAACAATCACGCCTTGGCCCTGCTGGCCTATATCGGCGGCCTGTCGGCGGCCAGCGGCCTGATCATCGTGACCACCCTGGCGCTGTCGGGCATGGCCCTCAACCACCTGGTGCTGCCGCTCTACCAACCACCGGCCGAGGGCAATATCTACCGCTGGCTGAAATGGACCCGGCGGGCACTGATCGTCGCGATCATCATGGCCGGCTACGGCTTCTACCTGATGCTGGGAGATGGCCAGGACCTGGCCAACCTGGGCATTGTCGCCTTCGTTGCCACCTTGCAGTTCCTGCCGGGTGTGTTGTCGGTGCTGTACTGGCCGACTGCCAACCGCCGCGGCTTTATCGCCGGCCTGCTGGCGGGCATCCTGGTCTGGCTGGTTGCCATGCTGTTGCCGCTGCTGGGCAACCTGCAAGGCTTCTATATCCCGTTGCTGAACATGATCTATGTGCTCGACGACACCAGTTGGCACATGGCGGCCATCGCCTCGCTGGCGGCGAACGTGCTGATGTTCACCCTGATCTCGCTGTTCACCAATGCCAGCAGCGAAGAAGCCAGCGCCGCCGAAGCCTGCGCCGTGGACAACGTTCGCCGCCCGCAACGCCGTGAACTGCACGCGGCCTCGCCCCAGGAGTTCGCCACGCAATTGGCCAAACCCCTGGGTGCAAAGGCCGCGCAAAAGGAAGTCGAACAGGCCCTGCGGGACCTTTACCTGCCTTTCGATGAGCGTCGCCCCTATGCCTTGCGTCGCCTGCGGGACCGGATCGAAGCCAACCTGTCCGGCCTGATGGGTCCCAGCGTGGCCCAGGACATGGTCGAGACGTTCCTGCCCTACAAGGCCGGCGGCGAAAACTACGTCACCGAGGACATCCATTTCATCGAAAGCCGCCTCGAGGACTACCACTCGCGCCTCACCGGCCTTGCCGCCGAGCTGGATGCCCTGCGCCGTTATCACCGCCAGACCTTGCAGGAACTGCCGATGGGCGTGTGCTCCCTGGCCAAGGACCAGGAAATCCTGATGTGGAACAAGGCCATGGAAGAACTGACCGGAATCGCCGCCCAGCGTGTGGTGGGTTCACGCCTGAGCACCCTGGGCGAGCCATGGAAAGGTTTGTTGCAAGGCTTCATCGACTTGCCGGACGAGCACTTGCACAAACAGCACCTGGCCCTCGACGGCCAGACCCGCTGGCTGAACCTGCACAAGGCGGCCATCGACGAGCCGCTGGCGCCGGGCAACAGTGGCCTGGTGTTGCTGGTGGAAGACCTGACCGACACCCAGATGCTCGAAGACAAGCTGGTCCACTCCGAACGCCTGGCGAGCATCGGCCGGCTGGCAGCCGGGGTGGCCCACGAAATTGGCAACCCGATCACCGGCATCGCCTGCCTGGCGCAAAACCTGCGTGAAGAGCGCGAGGAGGATGGCGAACTGACGGAAATCAGCAGCCAGATCCTTGAGCAGACCCGACGCGTGTCGCGTATCGTGCAGTCGCTGATGAGCTTCGCCCACGCCGGCGGCCACCAGCACAACGACGAGCCTGTCTGCCTGGCCGAAGTGGCCCAGGATGCCATTGGCCTGCTGGCCCTCAACCGGCGCAATTTCGAAGTGCAATTCTTCAACCTGTGCGACCCGGATCATTGGGTCGACGGCGATCCCCAGCGGCTCGCCCAGGTCCTGATCAACCTGCTGTCCAACGCCCGCGACGCCTCACCGGCCGGCAGCGCCGTGCGGGTCAAGAGCGAAGCCAGCGAACACACGATCGATCTGATCGTCGAAGACGAAGGCAGCGGTATTCCACAGAACATCATGGATCGATTGTTCGAACCCTTCTTCACCACCAAGGATCCTGGCGAAGGCACCGGACTGGGCCTTGCACTGGTCTATTCCATCGTTGAAGAGCATTATGGACAAATCACCATCGACAGCCCGGCCGATGTACAAGGCCAACGCGGCACCCGTATACGGGTGACCTTGCCGCGTCATGTCGAAGCGACGTCCGCTGTGAACTGAGACCGTCGAGAGAATCGAATCAATGCCGCACATTTTGATCGTCGAAGACGAAACAATTATCCGCTCCGCCTTGCGTCGCCTGCTGGAACGCAACCAGTACCAGGTCAGCGAAGCCGGTTCCGTGCAGGAAGCACAAGAGCGATTCAGCATCCCAACGTTTGACCTCATCGTCAGCGACCTGCGCCTGCCCGGTGCACCCGGTACCGAGCTGATCAAGCTCGGCCAGGGCACGCCGGTGCTGATCATGACCAGCTATGCCAGCCTGCGCTCGGCCGTCGACTCCATGAAAATGGGCGCGGTAGACTACATCGCCAAGCCGTTCGATCACGACGAGATGCTCCAGGCCGTGGCCCGTATCCTGCGTGACCGACAGACGGCGACCGGTAACCCACCGGAGCCGACGAACGGTAAGGCTGCCACCACCAAAGGTGTCGTTGGCAACAGTAATGGCGAAATCGGCATCATCGGCTCCTGTCCGCCCATGCAGGATCTGTACGTCAAAATCCGCAAGGTCGCGCCAACCGACTCCAACGTGCTGATCCAGGGCGAGTCCGGGACCGGCAAGGAACTGGTGGCCCGTGCCCTGCATAACCTGTCGCGCCGAGCCAAGGCGCCGATGATCTCGGTGAACTGCGCGGCGATTCCGGAAAGTCTGATCGAGTCCGAGCTGTTCGGTCATGAAAAAGGCGCCTTCACCGGGGCCAGCGCCGGGCGCGCCGGGCTGGTAGAAGCGGCGGACGGTGGCACGCTGTTTCTCGACGAAATCGGTGAATTGCCGCTGGAGGCCCAGGCACGACTGCTGCGGGTCCTTCAAGAAGGCGAAATCCGTCGGGTCGGGTCGGTGCAGTCGCAAAAAGTCGATGTGCGCCTGATCGCCGCAACCCACCGTGACCTCAAGAGCCTGGCGAAAATCGGCCAGTTCCGTGAAGACCTGTATTACCGCCTGCACGTCATTGCGCTGAAACTGCCTGCCCTGCGCGAACGGGGCGCGGACGTCAACGAAATCGCCAACGCCTTCCTCGCGCGCCAGAGCGCGCGGGTCAACCGCACCGACCTGAAGTTTGCCCCCGACGCAGAACAGGCCATTCGTCATTACGCCTGGCCGGGTAACGTCCGGGAGCTGGAAAACGCAGTGGAGCGGGCAGTGATCCTGTGCGAAAGCCCGGAAATCTCCGCCGACCTGCTGGGGATCGACGTCGAGCTCAGCGATCTCGACGATGAAGAGTTCATCGGCCTGGCTCCACAACAGGGGGGCGCTGCCAACAACACCAGCCACGAGCCTACCGAGGACCTGTCCCTGGAAGACTACTTCCAGCATTTCGTCCTGGAACATCAGGACCACATGACCGAGACCGAACTGGCACGCAAGCTGGGGGTGAGTCGCAAGTGCCTGTGGGAACGTCGCCAGCGCCTGGGGATTCCGCGTCGCAAGACCGGAGTGGCCAGCGAAAGCTGAGATCAAGGGTAGGAGCGAGCCTGCTCGCGATAGCGGTGTATCAGCCTGCACTCAGGGTGACTGGCACAGCGCTATCGCGAGCAGGCTCGCTCCCACAGAGGTAGACGGTTACAACGCCGTGAATGTGAAAAAACTGTTACCTCAGCTTTTTCACGTAACAGAAGCCGGGGTTTACGGTAACGAAACCCCGGCTTTTTTTCGCCCCAAAAAAAGCGGCATAACCTTAGAACCCCCGGTTTCGCTGGGTCTCGCAAAAGTTGGCACGCACCCTGCTATAGCTTTGGTACAAGAACAATAACAAGCAATGCACAAGACAATAAAAATAAGACGAATCGACTCACGCACAATAAAAACAAGACGGCGAGAGGCGCAGCTAACTGATTCTTTTGGAGAGGCGTTGTATTTGGGGCTTGCCCCACAACCAGGCCGAGAACAATAAAAACTGTCTCAAGACAGGTGCCTGAACTGGTTGGATCGATGGATCACTGCAACACAGCGACCAAAGCAATCCGTTTGCTCTTGGCTCCCGATTGGGAGGGTCACGCAGGGAAACCTGGTGACGCGGGCACTCAACAAAAACAAGAAGCCCGAAACCAATAATAAAAACAGAGCACGCAACTAATTCTGGGGGAGCTTCGGCTCCCCTTGTGGTTTCCGACGTTCCGCCACCGCGAAGCCTACAAGGCTTGCCGCTTAAAGCTTGCAGCTCAAATCTGCTGCGTCCTACACGATCCCCAGACTAAATGCTAGAATCCCCGCCCATCATGCGGTCATTCTTCGTTTTGGCCGAACATTCCTTCAAACAGTGCATCCCATGCTGAAGAAGCTGTTCCAGTCACTCCGTTCTCCCTTGCGTCGTACGCAACACATCCGCAGCACGCCTGAAGTGCTCAACAGCGGCCAGCACTCATTGCAGAAGGCCCAGTTCAGCCGTTATGCGGTGAACATCGTCGAACGCCTGCAGAACGCCGGCTACCAGGCTTACCTGGTCGGTGGATGCGTGCGCGACATGCTGCTCAACATCACCCCCAAGGATTTCGACGTAGCCACCAGCGCCACGCCGGAACAGGTCCGGGCCGAGTTCCGCAACGCACGTATCATTGGCCGGCGCTTCAAGCTCGTCCACATCCACTTCGGCCGCGAAATCATCGAAGTGGCGACGTTCCGTGCCAACCACCCGCAAAATGACGAAGAAGAAGACAGCAACCAGTCTTCTCGCAACGAGAGCGGGCGCATCCTGCGGGATAACGTCTACGGCACGCTGGAAGAAGACGCGCAACGCCGCGACTTCACCATCAACGCCCTGTATTACGATCCGGTCAGCGAACGCATCCTCGATTACGCCAACGGCGTACACGACATCCGCAATCATCTGATCCGTCTGATCGGCGATCCCAAGCAGCGCTACCAGGAAGACCCGGTACGGATGCTGCGGGCCGTGCGTTTCGCCGCCAAGCTGAACTTCGGCATCGAAAAACACAGCGCCGCGCCGATTCGCGACCTGGCACCGATGCTGCGGGAAATCCCTTCGGCCCGGCTGTTCGAGGAAGTGCTGAAGCTGTTCCTGTCGGGCAACGCGGCGGACACTTTCGAAATGCTGGTGGACCTGCAACTGTTCGATCCGCTGTTCCCGGCCAGTGCCGAGGCGCTGGAACACAACCCGACCTACACCCATACCCTGATCAGCGAAGCGCTGATCAACACCGACCTGCGTATCAAGCAGAACAAGCCGGTGACCCCGGCCTTCCTGTTTGCCGCCCTGCTCTGGCCGGCGCTACCGGCCCGGGTATTGCGCCTGCAGGACCGTGGCATGCCGCCGATACCGGCCATGCAGGAAGCCGCCCACGAGCTGATCGCCGAACAGTGCCAGCGCATCGCGATTCCGAAGCGCTTCACGATGCCGATCCGCGAAATCTGGGATATGCAGGAACGCCTGCCCCGTCGCAGTGGCAAGCGTGCCGACCTGCTGCTGGACAACCCGCGCTTCCGCGCCGGCTACGACTTCCTGCTGCTGCGTGAAAGCGCCGGCGAACAGACCGACGGCCTGGGCGAATGGTGGACCGATTACCAGGATGCCAATGACAGCGAGCGCCGCGAGATGATTCGCGAACTCAGCGGCAAGGAAGACGGCGCCAGCGGCCCACGCAAACGTCGTCGCAGCAGCGGCGCCAAGCGTAAGCGTGCCGGTGTGCCGAGCGCGTCGGGCGAGTAATCGATGGAACGCATCTACATCGGCATGGGTAGCAACCTGGCGGAACCCGAGGCACAACTGCGCAGCGCCCTCCAGGCACTGGCCAGCCTGCCTGATAGCCGATTCGTTGACGTCTCGGCGTTCTATCAAAGCGATTCACTGTTGCCGGGCCAGCCACGCTACACCAATGCAGTGGCCGCGCTGGACAGCCAACTGGCGCCACTGGTCCTGCTCGACGCACTGCAAGCCATCGAAACCGGTCAGGGCCGCGAACGCCTGGAGCGCTGGGGCCCGCGCACCCTGGACCTGGACATTCTGTTGTTCGGTGATCGGCTGATCGACGAGCCTCGGCTCAAGGTTCCCCACTACCACATGCACGCCCGGGCGTTTGTGCTGTACCCGCTGGCGGAACTGGCCCCCGCCGACCTGCGCCTGGCCGACGGGCGCCTGCTCCAGGACCTGCTGGCCGCGTGTCCATTCGTCGGCCTGGAGCGCATGCCGCCTCACTGACACAGCCCCCTTGTGGGAGCGAGCCTGCTCGCGATAGCGGTGGATCCATCAATGCATATGTTGACTGACATACCGTCATCGCGAGCAGGCTCGCTCCCACAGGATCTGGCACCAAGCAGTCACATCCTGAACACCCCTCCCGGCTGAAACGCATCAGTAACCTCGGTAACACCCGCCGGTAACACATCCAATTGACTTCCCCCGTGCTCCTCACGACTATAGGCGTCCCGTTGCCGCCAATGCGGCATTGAAGGGCGCAATCCAGGCCTTACAAGCACCACGCATAGAGGGTGCGCCTGTATAAATGACGAATCATGCGCGTTACTCGCAGTAGTTCACGAGCGCCTAATGAGGACTTTTTCATGCCAGCTATTACCCTGACCACGCTGCAAGGTCTCAAGCAGAAAGGCGAAAAGATCGCCATGCTGACCTGCTATGACGCAACCTTCGCCCACGCCTGCAACGAGGCCGGTGTCGAAGTGCTGCTGGTGGGCGATTCCCTCGGCATGGTGTTGCAGGGCCACGACAGCACGCTGCCGGCGACCACTGCTGAGATGGCCTACCACGTGGCCTGCGTCAAACGCGGTAACACCGACGCACTGATCCTCGCCGATCTGCCATTCATGGCCTACGCCACCCTCGAACAGACCATGACCAACAGCGCCCTGCTAATGCAGGCCGGCGCCAACATGGTCAAAGTCGAAGGAGCATTGTGGCTGGCCGAGTCGATCCGATTGCTGGCCGAACGCGGTATCCCGGTGTGCGCGCACATGGGCCTGACACCGCAGGCGGTCAACGTGCTCGGTGGCTACAAGGTCCAGGGCCGCAATGAAAACCAGGCGCGACAGATGCGCGCCGATGCCATCGCGCTGGAGCAGGCCGGGGCGGCAATGCTGTTGCTCGAATGCGTGCCCAGCGAGCTGGCCGAAGAAATCACCCAGGCGGTGAAGATTCCGGTCATCGGGATTGGCGCTGGCAATGGCACCGATGGGCAGGTACTGGTGCTGCACGACATGCTGGGGCTGTCGCTCACGGGTCGCGCGCCGAAGTTCGTGAAGAACTTCATGACCGGGCAACCCGACATCCAGTCCGCCCTGAGCGCTTACGTGGCGGAGGTCAAAGCGGCCACCTTCCCTGGCGCCGAACACGGATTCTCTGCATGAACACCGTCAAGACCGTACGTGAACTGCGGGCCGCCGTGGCCCGTGCCCGCAGCGAAGGCAAACGCATCGCCTTCGTGCCGACCATGGGCAACCTGCACAGCGGCCACGTGGCGCTGGTCACCAAAGCGGCGCAGCGAGCCGACTTCGTGGTGACGAGCATTTTCGTCAACCCGCTGCAGTTTGGCGCTGGCGAAGACCTCGACAAATACCCGCGCACCCTCGCCGCCGACCAGGAAAAACTGCTCCAGGCCGGCTGCCATCTGCTGTTCGCCCCGTCCGTCGAAGAGATGTACCCCGACGGCATGACCGGGCAAACCCGGGTCAGCGTGCCACAATTGTCCGAAGGCCTCTGCGGTGCCAGCCGCCCCGGGCACTTCGAGGGCGTGGCGACGGTGGTCAGCAAGCTGTTCAACATGGTCCAGCCCGACCTGGCGGTGTTCGGCCAGAAGGACTTCCAGCAGCTGGCAGTGATCCGTGCACTGGTCCACGACCTGAACATGCCGATCCAGATCATTGGCGAACCGACCGTCCGCGCCGAGGACGGCCTGGCGTTGTCGTCGCGCAATGGTTTCCTCAGCCCTGAACAACGCGCCGTGGCGCCTGAGGTCTATCGCAGCCTCAGCCGCATTGCCGAAGCGATCCGACAAGGGCGACGGGACTTCCCGGCCCTGATTGCCGAGCAGCTCAAGCAACTCGAAGCCACGGGCATGCGTCCCGATTACCTGGAAATCCGCGAGGCCCGGACCTTGCGCCCGGCCACGCCTGAAGATCGCGACCTGGTGATCCTGGTCGCCGCGTTCCTCGGCACCACGCGGCTGATCGACAACCTGCACCTGGATCTGGACGCCGCCTGACACCATCCCCTCTGTGGAGCAAACTGTGGGAGCAAGGCTCGCCCGCGATGAAGTTAACGCGGTCGGCCCTGGAACCGAGGTGACTGTATCGCGGGCAAGCCTTGCTCCCACGGGCTCACCCACAGGGGATGGTGGAGCCATTGCCGCCCTGGCGGCCTTCGGGCAAACTGCCCGCCGTTCGGACCCGACCAGAGGAGAAAACCATGCACGCCATCATGCTCAAGGCCAAGCTGCACCGCGCCGAAGTCACTCACGCCGTGCTCGACTACGAAGGCTCCTGTGCCATCGATGGTGAGTGGCTGGACCTGTCGGGAATCCGTGAATACGAGCAGATCCAGATCTACAACGTCGACAACGGCGAGCGCTTCACCACCTACGCCATCCGTGGCGAAGAAGGCTCGCGGATGATCTCGGTCAACGGCGCCGCAGCCCACAAGGCCAAGGTGGGTGACCGCGTCATTATCTGCGCCTACGCCCACTACAGCGAAGCCGAGCTGGTCAACTTCAAGCCCCGCATGCTGTACATGGCGCCGGGCAATGAGCTGAGCCACACCAGCAATGCCATTCCGGTGCAGGTCGCCTGATCGCCCCCGCACATCCCCCCTGTGGGAGCGAACCTGCTCGCGATTACGGTTTGTCAGTCGCCATCAACGTCAACTGAACTAACGTCATCGCGAGCAGGCTCGCTCCCACAGTGAGTAATTCTTGTCCAGAAGAGTGCTTCGTCCTCCCGTCTGTCGGCCCTTTCCCGCACCCGTTGTATAAAAAAGTACCGGGAACCGGTCTGACAAAGCCAAGACAGATCGCAACGCGAGGTTTACTGTAGTCGCCCTGCGCCCGCAGATCGTGTCGACGCAGGTGTCCGGACGCCCAGCGCGGGCCAGGCCGGAATTTTTAGTGTACAAAAGGTCGTTCAAGTAAAAGGAAACCCGCAGCGATGGCGTACTACCGAAACCCTCATGACGTGACCGCTCTGCCCGCCTGGCAGGCGCTGAATGACCACCGCAAGGCCATGCAGGATTTCAGCATGCGCGAAGCGTTCAATGCCGATCCGCAGCGTTTCAACCAATTCACCCTGTCGAGCTGCGGCCTGTTTCTCGATTATTCAAAAAACCTGATTACCGCCCAGACCCGCGACCTGCTGGTGGGCCTGGCCAATGAAGTCGACCTCAAGGGCGCGATCAAGGCGCTGTTCGAAGGCGAAATCATCAACGCTTCCGAAAACCGCCCGGCCCTGCACACCGCCCTGCGTCGGCCGGTGGGCGACCGGTTGCTGGTGAATGGCGTCAACGTGATGCCGGATGTGCACAAGGTGCTGAACCAGATCACCGACCTGGTGGGCCGAATTCACGATGGCCTGTGGCGCGGCTACACCGAGAAGCCGATCACCGACGTGGTGAACATCGGTATCGGTGGCTCGTTCCTCGGCCCGGAACTGGTGTCCGAAGCCCTGCTGTCCTACGCGCAAAAAGGCGTTCGCTGCCACTATCTGGCGAACATCGACGGCAGCGAGTTCCACGAACTGACCATGAAGCTGCGCGCCGAGACCACGTTGTTCATCGTCTCGTCGAAATCCTTCAACACCCTCGAAACCCTGAAGAACGCCCAGGCCGCCCGCGCCTGGTACCTCGCTCAGGGCGGCTCCGAAGCGGAGCTGTATCGCCACTTCATCGCCGTATCAAGCAACAACGCAGCGGCCGTGGCCTTCGGCATCCGCGAAGAAAACATCTTCCCGATGTGGGACTGGGTCGGCGGGCGTTACTCGCTGTGGTCGGCCATCGGCCTGCCGATCGCCCTCGCAATCGGCATGTCGAACTTCAAGGAACTGCTGTCCGGCGCCTATTCCATGGACCAGCATTTCCAGAGTGCGCCATTCGAACAGAACATGCCGGTGCTGCTGGCCTTGCTGGGCGTGTGGTACGGCAACTTCTGGGGCGCGCAAAGCCACGCGATCCTGCCGTACGACCACTACCTGCGCAACATCACCAAGCACTTGCAGCAACTGGACATGGAGTCCAATGGCAAGAGTGTGCGCCAGGACGGCACACCGGTGTCCACCGACACCGGCCCGGTGATCTGGGGTGGCGTCGGCTGCAACGGCCAGCATGCCTACCACCAGTTGCTGCACCAGGGCACCCAATTGATCCCGGCCGACTTCATCGTGCCGGTCGTCAGCTTCAACCCGGTTTCCGATCACCACCAATGGCTGTACGCCAACTGCCTGTCACAAAGCCAGGCCCTGATGCTCGGCAAGACCCGCGCCGAGGCCGAAGCCGAGCTGCGGGACAAAGGCGCCAGTGAAGAAGACGTGCAGAAACTGGCCGCCCACAAGGTCATCCCGGGCAACCGCCCGAGCAACACCCTGGTGGTCGAACGCATCAGCCCACGGCGTCTTGGCGCACTGGTGGCGCTGTATGAGCATAAAGTGTTCGTACAAAGCGTGGTCTGGGGTATCAACGCCTTCGACCAGTGGGGCGTGGAGCTGGGCAAGGAACTGGGCAAGGGTGTCTACAACCGCCTGGTGGGCAGCGAAGAAAGCGCGGCCGAAGACGCTTCGACCCAAGGTCTGATCAGCTACTTCCGTGGACGCCATCGCGGCTGATCCAAACGGCGCACTCCCCCTGTGGGAGCGAGCCTGCTCGCGATAGCGGTGGATAAGTTGACATCAATGTCGACTGACACGCCGCCATCGCGAGCAGGCTCTCTCCCACAGTCGTTTGTGCAGGCTTGAACCCTCCGGCTACTCGGCGCATCTTTATGACTTGTCGCAAAAACAAGAATAAGGAACCGTCATGTTCGATATCAGCCAGTACCCCCAAGCCGATGCCGTCCGCCGGGCTGCGCAACTGAGTCAGGACGAATACCAGCGGCTCTACAAAGAATCCATAGAACACCCCAGTACCTTCTGGACTGAACAGGCCACCCGGTTTCTCGACTGGATGACGCCCTGGCAAACGGTCCAGCGCTATGACCTCAAGAACGGCGATGCCACCTGGTTTGCGGGCGGCAAGCTGAACGTCAGCGCCAACTGCATCGACCGTCATCTGGAAAAACGCGGCGACCAGACGGCAATCATCTGGGAAGGCGACGACCCCGCCGAATCGGCGGAAATCACCTATCGAAAACTCCACAAGCATGTGTGCCGCCTGGCCAACGTGCTGAAAAGCCGTGGCGTGAAGAAAGGTGACCGGGTCTGCATCTACATGCCGATGATCCCGGAAGCGGCCTACGCCATGCTCGCCTGCACCCGCATCGGCGCGGTGCATTCGGTGGTGTTCGGTGGGTTTTCGCCGGACTCGCTGCGTGACCGGATTCTCGACGCCGATTGCCGCACCGTGATCACCGCCGACGAAGGCGTGCGCGGCGGGCGCTTCGTCCCGCTCAAACGCAACGTCGACAAAGCCCTGGAAAGCTGCCCGAACGTCAGCACGGTCCTGGTGGTCGAGCGCACCCAGGCCGAAGTGAGCTGGGCCGAAGGTCGCGACCTCTGGTATCACCAGGCCATGCATGACGCCAGCGACGACTGCCCGCCCGAACCGATGGACGCCGAAGATCCTCTGTTCATCCTTTACACCTCCGGCAGCACAGGCAAACCCAAGGGCGTGCTGCACACCACCGGCGGCTATCTGCTGCAGGCGGCCATGACATTCAAGTACGTGCTGGACTATCGCGACAACGAAGTGTTCTGGTGCACCGCCGATGTCGGCTGGGTCACCGGCCACAGCTACATCGTCTACGGCCCGCTGGCCAACGGCGCCACCACGTTGATCTTCGAAGGCGTTCCCAGCCATCCCGACAGCTCACGTTTCTGGCGGGTGATCGACAAGCACCAGGTCAACATCTTCTACACCGCTCCCACCGCCCTGCGCGCGCTGATGCGTGAAGGTGCCGGGCCCTTGCAGGCCACCTCTCGCAAAAGCCTGCGATTGCTCGGCAGCGTCGGAGAGCCGATCAATCCGGAAGCCTGGGAATGGTATTTCAACGCCGTGGGCGAGCAGCGCTGCCCGATTGTCGATACCTGGTGGCAGACCGAAACCGGCGGCATCATGCTCAGCCCACTGGTGAGCGTCCAGCGACTCAAGCCAGGCTGCGCCACCCGCCCGATGTTCGGCGTGCAGCCGGTCCTGCTGGATGAAACGGGGAAGGAAATCACCGGACCCGGCAGCGGTGTACTGGCGATCAAGTCCAGCTGGCCGGGACAGATCCGCAGTGTCTATGGCGATCATCAACGCATGGTCGACACCTACTTCAAGCCCTACCCCGGCTATTACTTCACCGGCGACGGCGCCCGCCGTGACGAGGACGGCGATTACTGGATTACCGGGCGCATCGATGACGTGATCAATGTCTCCGGCCACCGCATCGGCACCGCCGAGGTGGAAAGCGCCCTGGTGTTGCACGACAGCATCGCCGAAGCGGCGGTCGTCGGTTATCCCCATGACCTCAAGGGCCAGGGCATCTATGCGTTTGTCACGCCGATGAACGGGGTCGAGGCCAATGATGAATTGAAGAAAGAATTGCTGGCCCACGTCAGCAAGGAAATCGGCAGCTTCGCCAAGCCGGAACTGATCCAGTGGGCGCCGGCGCTGCCCAAGACCCGCTCGGGCAAGATCATGCGGCGCATCCTGCGCAAGATCGCCTGCAACGAACTCGACAGCCTCGGCGATACCTCGACCCTGGCCGACCCGAGCGTGGTGGAGGGGTTGATCGACAAGCGCCTGAATCGCTAGCGGACATGACGTTCCGCTGACTGCTCGTTCCCACGCTCTGTGGGAGCGAGCCTGCTCGCGATAGCGGTGGGTTAGCTTGCAACGATTCTGAATGTATCGCCGTCATCGCGAGCAGGCTCGCTCCCACAGAGCGTGGGAACGATCCCTCACGAAGCTGTTAAACTCCCGCGCCTCATTTCCTTAAGGCGCGCTTGGCATGTCTTCCTTGAATCAGGCGCTGCGCGCCGCCCTCGACCAACGTCAGGACCTGCTCAGCCAGTTGCATCAGCAAGGCACCGATTGCTATCGCCTGTTCCATGGCAGCCAGGAAGGCGCACCCGGCCTGACCGTCGACCGCTACGGCCCGCAATTGCTGGTGCAGAGTTTCCATCAGTCGCTGGAACGCGAGGCCTTGTTGCAGTTGCATGGCATCGTCAACGAAGCCTTGGGCCTCGACACCCTGCTGGTCTACAACGATCGCGCCCGCGGCAACTCGCGAATCGACCGCCAGGACACGGTCTACCAAGCCGAAGAGGCCGCCCTGCAAGACCTGGTCGGCCACGAATGGGGCCTGAATTATCGCGTTCGTGGACGCCATGCCGGGCAGGATCCGCTGCTGTTTCTCGATCTGCGCAATGCTCGCGGCTGGGTCAAGGCGCACAGTCGCGACAAAAGCGTGCTGAACCTGTTTGCCTACACCTGTGGCGTTGGCCTGAGCGCCGCGGCCGGTGGCGCGCGGGAGGTGTGTAACCTGGACTTTGCCGAAGGCAACCTGGCGGTGGGTCGCGAAAACGGCCTGCTCAACCCCACGTTACCGTCCATGGAGTTCGTGCAGTCGGACTACTTCCCGGCGATCCGCCAACTGGCAGGCCTGCCCATCAGCCAACGGCGCGGACAGAAGCTGCCTAGTTATGTACGCCTGGAACAACGCCAATACGACCTGGTGCTGCTCGACCCGCCGGCCTGGGCCAAGAGCGCCTTCGGCACCGTCGACCTGCTGCGGGACTACCAGAGCCTGCTCAAGCCGGCGCTGCTCGCCACCGCCGACAATGGCGTGCTGATCTGCTGCAACAATCTGGCAAAGGTGTCCATGGACGACTGGCGCGAACAGGTGTTGCGTTGTGCGGAAAAAGCCGGCCGACCAGTGCGCGAATGGAGCGTACTGACGCCCGGCGAGGACTTCCCTTCCATGGACCGTAATCCTCCGCTCAAGACACTGATCCTGCAGTTCTGAGCCAACCTCAGGACTCCTACGGAAAAAACGGACAATTCTCATAAATCCCAGTGGCTTCGGAACCGTAAACGCGTGCCATACTCCAAGGCACTCCGATTCCACCAGATGAAGCCACACATGCTCAAAGGATTGCTGCGCGCCCTCGGCGCCCTGTTCACCGCACTGGCCCTCTATAGCCTGCTGGGTTTTCTGATACTGCCAGGCATCGCCTTGCGAATCGCCAATCAGCAACTGGCCAACCATGCCACGGTACCTGCTCAGATCCAGCGCATCGAACTCAATCCTTTCAGTCTTGAAGTCACCGTCTGGGGCCTGAATATCGGCGAACCGGGCAAGGAACAGGTGGGCTTCGAACGGCTGTACGCCAACCTGCAGATCGACAGCCTGTGGTCCGGTGCCCTGCACCTGGCCGACATCGAACTGGACAAGCCCCGGACCGAGGTGCTGTTCGCCAAGGACGGCCAGTTGAACCTCCTGGGCTTGTTCAAGCTGCCACCCAGCGAGCCGACCCCAGCCAACCCCGAGGCCAAGCCGTTTCCCCTGCGGGTCGACCGGATCAAGTTGGCCACCGGTTATGTCCATTTCCAGGACCTGCGCCCCAGCGAGCCCATCGAATTTCTCTACGACGCCCTTGATTTCGAGCTGAAGAACCTCAGCACCCTGCCCGACGACAGCGCCGACATGACCCTGGTAGCCGCCGGTCCCGAAGGCGGGAAGATCGACTGGACCGGTAACGTCAGCCTTTCGCCAATCGCATCCGAGGGCAAGCTCAAGGTCACCGATGGCCAGATGAAGTTCTGGTGGCCTTACGTACGCGACGCGGTACCGCTGGTGCTGGAGAACGGCATCCTCAACCTGAGCACCGACTACAAGCTCAACCTGGCCAAGGGCACCGAGTTGCAGCTCAACAACGTGGCCGTCAGTGTCGCGCCTTTCGCCATCAAGGCCCCCGATGGCCGTCCACTGGTGAAACTCGAACGCCTGGATGTCAGCGAGACTACGGTGGACCTGGCTAAACAACAGGTCGTCGTGGGCAAGGTCCGCAGCCAGAAGCTCGAAACCTGGGCGGCACGCGAGGCCGATGGCCAGTTGGACTGGCAGAAACTCTTCGCCAGCCAGCCGGCCAAGCCGCAGGTCAAGGTAGAACCCGCATCGGCCCCGGCAGCCGCCGACTCCCCCAAACCCGAGCCCAAGGCACCCGGCAAGCCGTGGCAGGTACTGTTGAAGGATGTGCAACTGCGCGATTATCGGGTACATCTGGCCGACCGCCAGGCGCAACCCGCCGTGGCACTGGACGTCGGCCCGCTTAACCTCGACCTGCAGAACTACGACACCCTCAACGGCTCGCCTTTTACCCTCAAGCTTGATACCGGTGTAGGTAAACAGGGCAAGCTCCTGGCCGACGGCGAAGTCAACCTGAACCCGATTACCGCCAGGCTCAAGGTCAAGACCCAGGACATCGATCTGCGGGTCGCCCAGGCCTATATCACCCCGTTCATTCGCCTGGAGCTGCGCTCAGGGATGCTCGGCAGCGACCTGATGGTCGATCTCAAGAACACCGCACCGCTGGCCTTCGCCGTCACCGGCCGCGCCCAGGTCGACCAACTGCACACCCTCGACACCCTCAAGACCCGCGATTTCGTCAAATGGCAGAGCCTGGTGCTTGAAGGCCTCAATTATCAGCACGGTGACAGCCTGTCCATCGACAAGGTCAACCTGTTCCAGCCTTATGCCCGCTTCATGATCAACGACGACCGCACCACCAACGTCGACGACTTGCTGATCCCACAGCCGCCGGACAGCGGCACGAAGAGCGCTGCAGCAAAACCGGCGTCCCAGGAAAAACCACTGGGTATCCACATCGGCGCGATTGCCATCAACGAAGGCTCGGCCAACTTTGCCGACTTCAGTCTGACGCCGAATTTCGCCACGGCCATCCAGCAGCTCAACGGTCAGATCGGCACCATCGACAGCCGCCAGGCCAAACCGGCCAGCGTGGACGTCAATGGCAAGGTCGACCGCTACGCCCCGGTAACGATCAAGGGCGCTCTCAACCCGTTCGACCCGATGGCCAGCCTCGATATCGCCACCAGTTTCAAACGGGTCGAGCTGACGACGCTGACGCCCTACTCCGGCAAGTTCGCCGGCTATCGCATTCGCAAGGGCCGACTCAATCTCGACCTGCATTACCGGATCACCAAGGGTCAGCTCCAGGCCGAAAACAAGGTGGTGGTCGAGCAACTGCAACTGGGGGAAAAGGTCGACAGCCCGGACGCCGTGAGCCTGCCGCTGAAACTGGCCGTCGCACTGCTGAAGGATTCGCAGGGCAGGATCTCCATCGAGCTGCCGGTGTCCGGCAACCTCAACGACCCGCAATTCAGTGTGATGCCGATTGTCTGGCAAACCCTGCGCAACCTGGTGGTGCGAGCGGCCCAGGCGCCGTTCAAACTCATCGGCGGACTGGTGGCCGGCGGTGGCTCGGAAGACCTGGGCAGCGTCGCCTTCGCACCCGGCTCCAGCGACCTGAGCCAGGAAAGCGAAGGTGTGCTGCTCAAGCTCTCCGAGGCACTGGCCAAGCGTCCGGAACTGCGCCTGGAAATCGAAGGCACTGCCGCCGAAAGCAGCGACGGGCCGCTACTCGCCGGCCAGCGCCTGGAACGCGAATACCAGTACAACTACTACAAGATGCTGCAACGCCGGGGCGACAAGGTTCCGGCCAAGGCGGCGCTGCTGCAGGTGCCGGAGGACGAAAAGGCACCGCTGCTGGAAGGCATCTATCGAACCCGTCTCAAGGCCCAGCCGCCGGCCGAATGGACACAACTGGATAAAAAGGCCCGCATCGAGAAACTGCGTGAAGGCGTTATCAAATTCTGGAGCGGCAGTGACGTATTGCTGCGCGAGTTGGGCCAGGAGCGGGCCAGCAGCATCAAGGACTTCCTGGTGGACAAGGGCCAACTGGCCGATGACCGGGTCTATTTCATCGACGCCAGCCTCGGCCAGGCCGAAAGCGACGGGCGTGTGATCACCCCCCTGCATCTGGATGCCGAATAGGATGAAGCGTCTCTACTGGCTCGGCCTGGGCTTGATGCTCACCACTGCTCACGCATCGGCTGCCGACACATTGCGTTGCGGCAGCCAGTTGATCAGCGTTGGCGACCGCTCGAGCGAAGTGTTGCAAAAGTGCGGACAACCGGTGGCGCGGGACGATCTGGGCTACAAACGCAGCGTCAATCGCCGGGAGGAATACCCGGTGGAAGAATGGACCTATGGCCCCAACAGCGGCATGTACCAGTTCCTGCGCTTCGAGGGTAATCGACTGGTGCAGATCACCAGTCGGCGTGGGCACTGAGGTTGGCAATGACACCGCTATCGCGAGCAGGCTCGCTCCCACAGGGGATCGGTGCCGAGCGTACATTTTTGGAACAACCCAATACCAATGTGGGAGCGAGCCTGCTCGCGATGGCGGTGGATCAGCCAATACAATCGTCGACTGACCTCCATCCAAAATAAAACAGGCCCCCGGCAAAATGCCGAGGGCCTGTGGCGGCCACGTCCCTGTGGCCTTTCGCATGAACTCCAAAGCAACGGCAAACGTATGACACAGCCCGTTTGCCGCGCCCTCTCCCAGTCCAGGCGAGAAGTCTTGGCCTTATTCGGCCTTCAGGCCATCAGCCGATACGGCTTTGACGCCTTTGATTTTCTTGGCGATCGCCACGGCGGTGGTTTTTTGAGCTGCGGTGACAGCAACGGTCGAAGACAGGGATACGACGCCTTTGTTGGTTTCAACCTTGATGTCGGAGCCTGGGATACCCTTTTCGGTGACCAGGTCAGCTTTGACTTTGGTGGTGATCCAGGTGTCCTTGGTTTCTTCCTTGGCTTTAGTCACTTCACCAGCAGCCAACATCATCGGAGCCTGGGTCGCTTGAGCAGTCTCGGCAAATGCGTTAGCCATGGTCAAGGTCAGTGCGGCAGCAGTAGCGGCAGTGATAGCGAACTTCTTCATACGAGTAACTCCTGTTTTTCTCAGAAACTGCCGGAGGTGATTCCCGGCAGGGTTATCAGGAGTAGTGCGAAGGGTGTGCCAGCTTTAAGGATTTTATTAATTTGTTTAAAATCAATAAGTTAAGCGAAACGGCAATTTGGCTGGTCATGCAAAATGCATGAATTCCTGCTTTCTGACATGCAACTTGCGGGTTTGCTCTCTCCTTAAGCCAATGAAATACGAAGATTTTTTTTGGAGCGCATGCTCCCGCCGGATCGGACAGATGCGCCAGCACGCAGCCCTGCTTTTGGGCTGCGCATCAGGCAAGTAAAACCCCGCTATCAGACGCCAGGGCATCCCGCCGGCAGAAACTCTTTGGCGGCCGTCGACGCACATGTCCAGGCACCGGCCGCATCACGACTGAGGGTGATCGTCTTACCCGCTACAGCAGCTGGAGCCTTCAAGAGGGTACAGACAATGGTGCCTGTTCCGGCCGCCGCAGTGCCGGTGACAGCAATCGTGCAGTTGCTGGTAGGTGATGTGAAGCCCATGTTGGCTGCCGTTGGATCGTTACCCTGATTTATAACATCCTCGTAGGGCACCTTTAATGCAGAAATTTCCCCCAGCCCAGCGGTGGCCTTCGCCCGCGCCTGATACTTGGAATACTGCGGCAACGCAAACGTCGCCAGAATGCCGATAATCGCCACGACGATCAGCAGCTCGATCAACGTGAAACCATTCTGCTTGTTCATAGACATCTCCATTAACATGAGGCGAAATCTCATGCTTGGAGGGTGTATTGCACGGCACATGCCAATCCCCGCGACCCTGCCAGCAAGAGCTTCCAGCCCAAGGAAGCCCAACGTCCTACCCCAACATCCGCACTATCTGACGTTTTTTGTCACCCGCCCCCGCTGGTTTGGCGTCGAGGCTTGACTAGGCTATAAGTCATGAACTGTCAGCAGTCGGGATCCCCATGAATGACATCGCCCTCAGCGGCCTGACCAAGCAACTGGTGCTGGCCGAGCTGATCACCGAGCAAAGCGCGCAGCAGGCGCAGCAACAAGCCCAACGCAACCGCATGCCCCTGGTCAGTTATCTGGTGCAGAACAAACTGGTCCAGAGTCGCCAGGTTGCGGAAATCGCCTCGGAGCATTTCGGCGTCGCCCTGCTGGACCTCAACAGCCTGGACAAGGAAAGCCAGCCCACCGGCCTTGTCAGTGAAAAACTGGTTCGGCAACACCATGCCCTGCCGCTGTGGCGGCGCGGCAACAAGCTGTTCGTGGGGATCTCCGATCCCACCAACCACCAGGCCATCAACGACATCCAGTTCAGTACCGGCCTGACCACCGAAGCCATCCTGGTGGAAGACGACAAACTCAGCGATGCCATCGAGAGGTTTTTCGAATCCAGCACCACGGGCCTGGAAGGCATGGGTGATGTCGACCTCGATGGCCTGGACATCGAGTCGGACGACGATCGCAAGCAGGACGCCATCGCCGGTCAGGACGCCGATGACGCGCCAGTGGTGCGATTCGTCAACAAGATGCTGCTGGACGCGATCAAGGGCGGCTCTTCCGACCTGCACTTCGAACCCTATGAGAAATCCTACCGGGTGCGGGTGCGCACCGACGGCATGCTGCGAGAAGTGGCCAGGCCGCCGACCCAACTGGCCAGCCGCATCGCCGCGCGCCTGAAGGTCATGGCCAGCCTGGATATTTCCGAGCGGCGCAAACCCCAGGACGGTCGGTTGAAAATGCGCCTGTCGAAAACCAAATCCATCGACTTCCGGGTCAATACCCTGCCCACGCTCTGGGGCGAAAAAGTGGTGATCCGGATTCTCGACCCTTCCAGCGCGCAAATGGGCATCGATGCCCTGGGCTACGAACCGGATCAGAAAGAGCTCTACCTTGCGGCCCTCAAACAACCCCAAGGACTGATCCTGGTCACCGGGCCGACCGGCTCGGGCAAGACTGTCTCGCTCTACACCGGCCTGAATATCCTCAATACCGTGGATATCAATATTTCCACCGCCGAAGACCCGGTGGAAATCAATATGGAAGGCATCAACCAGGTCAACGTGAACCCACGCCAAGGGCTGGACTTTGCCCAGGCCCTGCGCTCCTTCCTGCGTCAGGACCCGGACGTGATCATGGTGGGTGAGATCCGCGACCTGGAAACGGCCGAAATCGCCATCAAGGCCGCCCAGACCGGGCACATGGTGCTCTCCACCCTGCACACCAACAGCGCCGCCGAAACCCTGATCCGCTTGCAGAACATGGGCATCCCCGGCTTCAACATCGCCACGGCGGTCCATCTGATCATCGCCCAGCGCCTGGCGCGGAAACTGTGCAGCCACTGCAAGAAAGCCACGGAGATTCCCGAGGAAACCCTGCTCAAGGAGGGTTTCCCCAAGGAACGCATCGGCTCATTCACGATCTATGAGCCGGTCGGTTGCGAACAGTGCAACAACGGCTACAAAGGACGCGTGGGGGTTTACGAAGTGGTAAAAAATACGCCTGAACTGCAACGGCTGATCATGGCCGAAGGCAATTCCCTGGAAATCGACCTGCAAATGCGCAAGGACGGGTTCAACGATCTGCGTACTTCGGGGCTGCTCAAAGTGATGCAAGGGGTGACCAGCCTCGAAGAAATCAACCGGGTCACCAAGGACTGAACATGGCGGTCAAGGCAGTAAAAACCGACACCTACACCTGGGAAGGCAAAGACCGCAAAGGCACGAAGATGTCCGGTGAGCTGACCGGCCAGAGCCCGGCCCTGGTCAAGGCGCAACTGCGCAAACAAGGCATCAACCCGGAAAAGGTACGCAAGAAATCCACGTCGATATTCGGCAAGGGCAAACGCATCAAACCGCTGGACATCGCCCTCTTCACCCGCCAGATGGCGACGATGCTCAAGGCCGGTGTGCCCCTGCTGCAAGCCTTCGACATCATTGGCGAAGGCTTCGACAATGCCAACATGCGCAAGCTGGTGGAGGAGGTGAAACAGGAAGTCGCCGCCGGTAACAGTTTTGCCGCGTCGTTGCGCAAATGCCCGCAGTACTTCGACGAGTTGTATTGCAACCTGGTGGACGCCGGTGAGCAGGCCGGCGCCCTGGACACCTTGCTGGACCGTGTGGCGACCTACAAGGAAAAGAGCGAGGCCCTCAAGGCCAAGATCAAGAAAGCCATGACCTATCCGGCGGCCGTTGTGCTTGTCGCAGCAGTGGTCACCGGCATTCTGTTGGTCAAGGTGGTGCCGCAGTTCGAATCGGTGTTCTCCGGGTTCGGCGCGAAACTACCTGCCTTTACCCTGATGGTCATCGGCCTGTCGGAGTTCATGCAAGAGTCATGGTGGCTGCTGCTGGGCGGGGCGGTGGGCGCGTTTTTTGGCGTGAAGTATGCCCTCAAGCGCTCCCAGGGCTTTCGTGACTGGCGCGACAAATGGTTGCTCAAGCTGCCACTGGTAGGCGCCCTGATGTACAAGTCGGCGGTAGCCCGCTACGCCCGGACGCTCTCCACCACCTTCGCCGCCGGCGTGCCACTGGTGGAGGCCCTGGACTCGGTCTCCGGCGCCACCGGCAACGTGGTGTTCAAACGTGCGGTACAGCGTATCCGCCAAGACGTCTCGACCGGCATGCAGTTG
This sequence comes from Pseudomonas sp. FG13, assembly GCF_057809755.1. Classification (NCBI taxonomy): domain Bacteria; kingdom Pseudomonadati; phylum Pseudomonadota; class Gammaproteobacteria; order Pseudomonadales; family Pseudomonadaceae; genus Pseudomonas; species Pseudomonas sp. FG13. Next base: position 7,633 of record NZ_JBMDKO010000039.1, on the reverse strand, counting down.
AATTTTTCCATGCGCGCCTCAGGCATATTCCCAAACCTGGCGATCCAGATGACCGCCATCGGCGAGGAATCCGGGGCACTGGACGATATGCTCGACAAGGTGGCGGGTTTCTATGAGGCCGAGGTCGACAATCTGGTGGACAACCTCACCAGCCTGATGGAACCCTTCATCATGGTGGTCCTGGGGGTGGTCGTCGGCGGTCTGGTGGTCGCCATGTACCTGCCCATCTTTCAACTCGGCTCTGCGATCTGACATGCCCCTGAGCGAATTCTTCGTGCTTTATCCCATGGCCTTTGTGCTGGCGGCGCTATTGCTCGGGCTGATTGTCGGCAGCTTTCTCAATGTGCTGGTGTGGCGCCTGCCCAAGATGCTCACCCGCGAATGGCGGCTGCAAGCCCACGACCTGCTGGGCCTGCCTGCCGAAACGCCCGGCCCGGCCTACAACCTGATGCTGCCTCACTCCCAATGCCCTCACTGCGGCCACCGCATCCGGGCCTGGGAAAATATCCCGTTGCTCAGCTACCTCGCACTGCGTGGCCGCTGTTCCAGTTGCGCCACCCCCATTGGGCGCCGCTATCCCCTGACCGAGCTGGCCTGCGGCGCGCTGTCGGCGTTCGTCGCCTGGCATTTCGGCTTCGGCTGGCAGGCCGCGCTGGTGATGGTCTTGAGCTGGGGCCTGCTGGGCATGAGCCTGATCGATGCCGAGCATCAGCTGCTGCCCGACACGCTGGTGCTGCCCTTGTTGTGGCTGGGGCTGATCGTCAACAGCTTCGGATTGTTCGTTTCGCTGAACCAGGCAGTGTGGGGAGCGGTGGCCGGTTATCTGGCGCTGTGGTCGGTGTTCTGGGTTTTCAAGCTGCTCACCGGCAAGGAAGGCATGGGCTACGGCGACTTCAAGCTGCTGGCGATGCTCGGGGCCTGGGGCGGCTGGCAGATCCTGCCGCTGACGCTATTGCTGTCGTCGCTGGTGGGTGCCTTGGTCGGGGTCGTCATGTTGCGCATGCGCAATGCTCCGGCGTCGACACAGATCCCCTTTGGGCCTTATTTAGCCATTGCCGGCTGGATTGCCTTGCTCTGGGGTGGTCAAATAACCGACTTCTATTGGCACTCTGTCGGTTTCTAACGATTTCCTTATGAACAATCCCGTGGAAAAACCCTGGATTCTCGGCCTGACCGGCGGTATCGGCAGCGGCAAAAGTGCTGCGGCCCAGCACTTCATCGACTTGGGCGTGCATGTGGTCGACGCCGATCATGCGGCGCGCTGGGTGGTCGAACCGGGGCGTCCGGCACTGGCGAAAATCGCCGAACACTTCGGCCCGGACGTGCTCCAGGCCGACGGTACGCTGGATCGCGCGGCCTTGCGCAAATTGATTTTCGAGAATGCCAACGAGCGTCGCTGGCTTGAGGCACTGCTGCATCCGTTGATCGCCGACGAAATTGCCCATCACCTGGCCCAAGCCCGATCGCCCTATGCAATCCTCGTATCACCGCTGCTGATCGAGTCAGGGCAGTACGCCATGACCCAACGGATCCTGGTGATCGACGCACCTGAACAACTCCAGATCGAACGGACCTTGCAACGCGACCAGATCAGCGAGCAACAGGCCCAGGCGATCCTCAAGGCACAATCCAGCCGCCAGGATCGCCTGAGCCATGCCGACGATGTGGTGGTCAACGACCGCGACCTCGCCTGGCTGCACAGCGAGGTCGAACGCCTGCATCATTCCTACCTTACATTGCGTGGAGGCCAATCATGAGCCAGACCCCGACCGTTGATTGCCCGACCTGTGGCGCCCCTGTCGAATGGAGCCCGGAGAGCAAGTTCCGGCCATTCTGTTCCGATCGCTGCAAACTCATCGACCTGGGCGCCTGGGCGTCGGAAGAACACAAGATCCCCGTCAGTCCCGACGCCGAGGACGAACTGTTCAGCGAAGATTTCAACCCCCGCTCACACCACTAGTGGCCTGTGTGGCTAAGGCCGCATGAAACCGTAGTCCTGTTTGTCGTCGAGATTTTCCGCCAGGAAGCTCAACTCATCGGCCAGGTCCTCGGCGCTGCGCACTGTCTTGCTCTGTTGCACGATCGCACTGAGCAAGGCACGCAGGCTCAGGCCCGGATCGAAACCGATTTCCATCGCGGCATCGTGACTACGCCTGATCTCTTGTCTCGCCCACTCGTAAACACTCATCGTTGTGCTCCTGGAAGTTTTCCAGAGCATGAGCTGCACCTGCCTGCAAGGCCTTGATATGCATCAAGACTTGTCGTCATCCTTCCAGGGTGCCGACAGATAGCGCGTGCGGTTGAAGGTTTCCAGCCATTCAGGACTGAATACCACCAGTGCACTGATCACCATGCCGTTGATGAACGCTTCGGGAAAAATGATCAACCAGAGGTAGCCAACGAAATCGCTCAGCCAGTAAGGCATGGCGAACACCCCGTCGTACCACAACAGCCCCAGCCCCAGCAGCAGGCACAGCAAAGCCGACAGGGCGGCGGCGAGGAACCCCGAGCAGAAGATATACACGAATAGATTGCGTGGCTGGGCTCGCTCCACCAGGATCGCGCAGCTTTCGGTGACCAGCACCGGCAGCAGGACCAACAGCACCCCGTTGACGCCCAGCGCCACCATGTCCTGGCGCCCCAACAGCACCAGCGCAAGCTGGGCAATGAGACCGCCGAGGATCGCCAGCGGCCAATCCAGCAACAGCGTCACGGCGGTCATGCCGATGAAGTGATAGGACACACCGGTGTCGAAATCCCGTCGCACCAGCCACAACATGAACAGCGCCAGCACCGTGCCGAACAGCAGGTGCTGGCGACGGCTGTCGGTAAACAGTTCCACCCATGGCGCTCGCCACGCCGCCCAGGCCAGCACCGGGACATAGATCAACCAGCCAACCGCAAGTGTCTGGGGTGAGAGCAGTTCGGCTCCGATCATGGGGACTACACCTTTCGCTTGTTTTTTCCAGCAGCCGGCACAGTGCATTCCCGTCAGACTGCGTAGGAGCTGTCGAGCGAAGGCTTCGCCAACTCCTACAACCTCAGACTCTTTTGGGCGCGCTACGCACGCCCGCGGGGATAAATCCCCTCGCCACAAGAATTGTGCACAGCTTTATGTCTCTATCGACACGCAGAGTCTACACCCCACTCATAAGAGTCATTCATCAACGCAACGCTTCCAGCTTGTCGCAATTGAACGCTAAGCTTGAGTTCATGGATGATTCCGATTATTTACGCCTGCTGACCATCGCGGCCGAGCAAGCCAACGCCTTTCTCTCCAATGCCCGCAAATGGGAGCGTGAGCGTTGGGTCTGCCAGCGACTGCTGCAAGGGCTGAACGTGCCCTACCGCGCCGACGAGTTCGCCCCCGCCGGAGATCCACCGGACGTGTTGTTCCGTGATGCCAACTTCGAGGTGTTCTTCGTCCTCGACGAGGGCCGTCGGCTCAATGACGAATGGCGTGACGAGCTGCAACGCCGCCGCAGTGCATTCTCCCTGAGCCAACTGGTGCGCCGCGAAGCCAAGCCCAGGCGGATCCCGGCCAACGAATTCCTGCTGAGGCTGGCACCGACCCTGCGCAAGAAAGCCCACAACTACACCGAACGCGGCATGGACCTGGGAGAGCTGGATATCATCGCCTTCGCCAGCCTCAAACGGGAAGTACTGGACCTCAACAGCCATTTCCCACCGCCCACCGAATACCTGCGCCAGGGCTGGCGTTCGCTGTCGCTGGTGGGGCCGAGCTTCGCCCGGGTGTTGTTCGCCCACCCCGATGCGCCGGATTTCCTGCGGGGCAACCTGGGGCGCAGCATCGTGTTCGATGTGGGGATCAGCCTGTGAATCATCACCGCGTCCACCGAACGACTATGCTGTTCGCAGCCGCAAGCAATCCCCTGTAACGTACGCACACTTCGCAACGTCTACCTGACGAGGCCTTTATGACCAGCCGCCTGAACCCTGACGACCAGAAGCATGTCGAAGAGTACCTGCAACTGTCCCAGCACCGAGTCGAGCGCCGGCCTTTCCGGCCGTGGATGCTCCTGGTGGTGGTACTGGCCGTGACGATCGGCCTGGGCCTGTTGAGCCGACTGATCAGTTACCTGACGCTATGAGCTGCCTGTTATCGAGGGATACGATACTGGCGCTCGCGAGGGTAACGGCACCGATTTCCTTTAGCCTTGCGAGATATCCCCATGACTCATCGTATTGTCATCGTTGGCGGCGGCGCCGGCGGCCTGGAGTTGGCTACCCGTCTGGGTAAGACCCTGGGCAAACGTGGCACGGCCAGCGTGATGCTGGTCGACGCGAACCTGACCCACATCTGGAAACCCCTGCTGCACGAAGTGGCGGCCGGCTCCCTGAACTCCTCCGAAGACGAACTCAACTACGTCGCCCAGGCGAAATGGAACCACTTCGAGTTCCAGCTCGGGCGCATGAGCGGCCTGGACCGCGAACGCAAGAGTATCCAACTGGCCGCCACCTATGACGAAGCCGGCGTGGAATTGCTACCCGCCCGGGTGCTGGGCTACGACACCCTGGTGATTGCCGTCGGCAGCACCACCAACGACTTCGGCACCGAGGGTGCGGCGCAACATTGCCTGTTTCTCGATACCCGCAAACAGGCCGAGCGCTTCCATCAGCAATTGCTCAACCATTACCTGCGCGCCCACGCCGGCCAGACCGATGCCGTGGAGCGGATCAGCGTCGCCATCGTCGGGGCTGGTGCCACCGGCGTCGAACTGGCGGCCGAGCTGCATAACGCCGCCCATGAGCTGGCGGCCTATGGCCTGGACCGGATCAAGCCGGAAAACATGCACATCACCCTGATCGAAGCCGGGCCACGGGTGCTGCCGGCATTACCGGAGCGTATCGGTGGGCCCGTGCACAAGACCCTGGAAAAGCTCGGGGTCAATGTCATGACCAACGCCGCGGTCGGCCAGGTGACAGCCGACAGCCTGATCACCGTCGATGGCAAGGTGATCGACGCCAGCCTGAAAGTCTGGGCCGCCGGGATTCGCGCACCGGAATTCCTCAAGGACATCGACGGGCTGGAAACCAACCGGATCAACCAGCTACACGTACTGCCGACCCTGCAGACCACCCGCGACGAAAACATCTTCGCCTTCGGCGACTGCGCCGCCTGCCCGCAACCGGACAGCGACCGCAACGTACCGCCCCGCGCCCAGGCGGCGCACCAGCAGGCATCGCTGCTGGCCAAGTCCTTGAAGCTGCGGATCGAAGGCAAGGCGTTGCCGCATTACAAGTACACCGACTACGGCTCGCTGATCTCGCTGTCGAGGTTCTCGGCGGTGGGCAACCTGATGGGTAATCTCACCGGCAGCGTGATGCTCGAAGGCTGGCTGGCGCGGATGTTCTATGTGTCGCTGTACCGCATGCACCAGATGGCGTTGTATGGAATGTTCCGTACGGCCATGTTGATGCTGGGCAGCAAGATTGGACGTGGGACCGAGCCGCGGCTCAAGTTGCACTGAAAATAGCAGTGGCCTGACACAGCGCTTTCGCGAGCAGGCTCGCTCCCACAGGGGCTGGTGGCGTATGCGGATACCGCATACACCCAGACCCAATGCGGGAGCGGGCAAGCGCTAGTGCAGTCAGTTAAGCCACAAACCTGTGGGAGCAAAGCTTGCTCGCGATTGCGCTAAGTCAGTCAGTAACAATATTGACTGGCCCATCGCTATCGCGAGCAAGCTTCGCTCCCACAGGGTTTGATGATGTATACAAATGCTGCATCCACCCCGAATCCCATGTGGGAGCGTGGCTTGCCCGCGAAGTCTCCTCCTGCACTCAAACCTGAAACCGCTGCACCATCGTGCGCAACGAGTTCGCCAGTTGCGACAGTTCATGGCTGGACGCGCTGGTCTGGTCTGCGCCAGTGGCCGAGCGCACCGAAAGATCACGGATATTCACCAGATTGCGATCAACCTCGCGGGCCACCTGTGCCTGCTCTTCGGCCGCGCTGGCGATCACCAGGTTGCGCTCGTGGATTTCGCTGACCGACGCGGTGATGGTCTGCAATGCCTCCCCCGCCCGTTCCGCCATCGCCAGAGTGCTGGCAGCGCGGGTCGAGCTGGCCTGCATGGAATCCAGGGCCTGGGTGGCGCCGCTGCGCATGCCCTGGACCATCTGTTCGATTTCCTGGGTCGATTGCTGCGTGCGGTAAGCCAGCGCTCGCACTTCATCAGCCACCACCGCAAACCCTCGACCGCTTTCGCCGGCCCGGGCCGCTTCAATGGCCGCGTTGAGGGCCAGCAAATTGGTCTGCTCGGCAATGGCCCGGATCACGTCCAGGACCTTGCCGATATCCTGCGACTGGTTGGCCAAGGATTGCACCAACCCACCCGTCACCTGCACGTCACTGGCGAGGGCGCCAATCGCGTCAACCGTGTCGCTGACCCGCTGCTGTCCGAGGGATGCCGACTCACTGGACTGACGTGTGGCGTCGGAGGTGGAAACGGCGTTGCGCGCCACTTCCTCTACGGCAGTGGTCATTTCGGTGACAGCCGTGGCGGCCTGTTCAATTTCGTTGTTCTGCTGTTGCAGGCTCTGTGTGCTGTCGAGGGTGACGGCGTTCAGCTCATCGGCTGCCGTTGCCAACTGCGCCGCCGAACCACTGATGCTCTGCAGCGTATCGCGCAGGTTTTTCTGCATGGTCGCCAAGGCCTTGAGCAAGCGGCTCACTTCGTCGTTGCCATGGGTCTCGATCGGCCGGGTCAGGTCACCTTCAGCCACGCTTTCCGCGGCGCTTAGCGCTTCACCCAGGGGCTTGACGATGCTGCGCGTCAACAACATCGCCAGGGCGACGGTAGCCAGGGCGGCCAAGACGATGAAAAGGATGACGATCATGCGTGAATTGGCGTAGTGCTCCTGGGACTTCTGACTCTCGATGGACACCTGTTTGGAAAACAGCTCCGCCAGGTCGTTGAGTTGCTTGCCGGAGCCGTCCACGACGGTTTTCATGTCCACCAGCAGCAGTTTGATCAGCTCGTCGCGGCGCCCCTGCTCTGCGAGGATGAAGGATTGCGCGATACCCGCGCGGTAGGCAGCAAAAGTCTGCTTGAACTGGTCGTAGAGCGCTCTGCCTTCAGGGGTCACGACGAGCTTTTCGTAGCTGGCGATTTTTTCGCTCAGTTCCTTGTCACGAACGTCCATTTGCCCACGGTAGACCGAGGTGTTCTTAGGGTCCTGGTCCAGGGCCATGCGCAGGGAGATGGTGCGAATGCGCAGCATCCATTCGCGAATCTCGTCACCGCCGCGAATGCTCGGTAGCCACTGGGTTTCCACCGCCACCTCACTGTCACGGATACTCGACATCTGCCCCAGCGCAAACATCCCGAGCAGTGCCACCAGCACGGCGATCAAGGCAAAACCCAGCGCCGCGCGAGGGGCGATATTCAGTTGACGAAGAAACATAACGGGCGCCCTTTTTTGTTATTGGCCGGGAATGGGGACGTGCCCCTGTCGGTGAGCTATCGGCAAGTTGTACGATAACTTAAGACTTCCCGGTTTTTTTTTCGCAGGCAAAAAAAAATCCCCGTATCTTTCGATACGAGGATTTTCAATATGGTCGGGGTAAGGGGATTCGAACTCCTGACATCCTGCTCCCAAAGCAGGC
>NZ_JBMDKO010000038.1:0-49516 GCF_057809755.1 Pseudomonas sp. FG13 | reverse complement strand
AGTTGTTTAGCGACGAGCACAATATCTCGGTTCAACACGACTCCCCTGTGGGAGCGAGCCTGCTCGCGAAGGCGCCGGGTCAGTCAATCCTGGGCTAGCTGATGCACCGCTATCGCGAGCAAGCCCGCTCCCACAGTTGTTTAGCGACGAGCACAATATCTCGGTTCAACACGACTCCCCTGTGGGAGCGAGCCTGCTCGCGAAGGCGCCGGGTCAGTCAATCCTGGGCTAGCTGATGCACCGCTATCGCGAGCAAGCCCGCTCCCACAGTTGTTTAGCGACGAGCACAATATCTCGGTTCAACACGACTCCCCTGTGGGAGCGAGCCTGCTCGCGAAGGCGCCGGGTCAGTCAATCCTGGGCTAGCTGATGCACCGCTATCGCGAGCAAGCTCGCTCCCACGGGGTTCCGGTTGAACCTGATCTCAGCTTGGTATTAGCGCCGTACCTGATATTTCGGCGTCGCCCGCGCCGGGATTTCGTGGTCGCTTTCCCTGGTAGGCTGCGCAGGCATGTGCGGCAGCGAAGCGACGTGGACGGTTCGCGCAGGAATCGCGAAGCGCACGCCGATTTTCGCGAATTCTTCCATCATGCCCAGGTTGATCGCCTGCTGGATGTCCATGTAGATGTTGTAGCTGGGGTCCAGCACGATATACACCGTTTCGAATTCCAGAGCGCTCTGGCCGATGCCGCGAAAGTGCGAGCGGTCGAAGCGGGTCTTTTCCTGTGCCTTGATGATGCGTTCGACAATGACTGGCACCTGCTTGAGCTGTTCCGTGGAGCAGTCGAGGGGCAGGGCGAATTCGAAAACGATGCGCCGCTCCTGGAGCCGTTTGTAGTTCTGGATGGTGGTGCTGATCATCTCCGCGTTGGCCATCACGATCTGTTCGCCACCCAGGCTGCGGATCCGCGTGGTCTTCAGGCCGACGTGTTCGACGGTCCCGGCCAGGGAACCGACGACGATGAAGTCGCCGACCTCGAAGGGTTTGTCCACGGCAATGGACAGCGACGCAAACAGGTCGCCAAGGATGTTCTGCACCGCCAGCGCCACGGCGATGCCGCCGACGCCGAGGCTGGCGATAAACGCGGTGATGTTCACGCCGAGGTTGGAGAGCATCGCCAGCAGCACCATGGCCCAGAGAAATACCTTCGCGCCCCACAGGCTCAGGGTCGCCAGGGCACTTTTCTGGTGGATTTCGGTGTGGTTGTGACGGGCGAAATAGTGCAGCAGTACGAGGGCGATGGCTCGGTTGGCCCAGAGCCCCATCTGCAGGGCGGCCACCACGAACCAGAGGCTGCTGACTCGGCTGAGCCAACGCTCCGGCAAGTCCAGTACGCCAATGCCGATCAGGATCGAAGCCAGCAACAACAGGGTATTACTGGTGCTGGAGAGCACTTCGACGGCGATGTGGCTGAGGTAGGCGTTGGGTTTTTGCGCCCGGGCCCGCACGTTCTTCAGGAGGAAGCCGATGCTCGCCCTGGCGACGATGAAGCTCACCGTCATCACGCCGAGAGCAAGCAGCCAGTTGGCGATGGAGATGCCCAGCAACTGGGTATCGGTAAAGATTTCAAGGGAGCTTGAGTCCATGGATCGGTCACCTGCGCCGTTGCTTTTCGGGTTCAGGCCCTATCTAGCGTGGGAGTCTGGACAGGACCACGAACTTCATTAGGTGATGTGAGGTACGAGCCGTTCCATTTTTGTTGCCTGCCAGTGGTTGCGGCATCGGAGGCAGCGGCGACTGACCTGAGCAAGCGACTCACTTAACGCAGCAGGTGCACCGCCAGCCCGGCCAGCCCGCACGCCACCAGGACCTGGATCACGCCACGCTTGTAGCGAAACAATGCAATGGCCGCCAATAGGGCAATGATTGCCGATGGCCAGTCCAGCGCACCGGCAAAGCCGTTGGGCCAGAGCACGTGGTAGCCGAAGAAGCAGGCCAGGTTGAGGATCACGCCGACCACCGCGGCAGTAATCGCCGTCAGCGGTGCGGTGAACTTCAACGCGTTGTGGGTCGACTCGACCAACGGGCCACCGGCGAGGATGAACAGGAACGAGGGCAGGAAGGTGAACCAGGTCACCAGCGTGGCCGCAACGGCACCGGCGAGAAAGGCCTGTTCGGGGCCGAACACCTGCATCACATAGCCGCCGACGAAACCGACGAAGGCCACCACCATGATCAAGGGGCCTGGGGTGGTTTCGCCCAGGGCCAGGCCGTCGATCATCTGTGTCGGAGTCAGCCAGCCAAAGTGTGCGACAGCTCCCTGATACACGTAAGGCAACACTGCATAGGCGCCACCGAAAGTCAGCAGCGCGGCTTTGGTGAAAAACCAGGCCATCTGCGTGAAGGTGCCTTCCCAGCCGAATGTCAGAGTCAACAGGCCCATTGGCAAGACCCAAAGCAAGGCACCGATGATCGCCAGCCGGATGAGCCTGAAAGTGCTGAACCGGGCATGTTCCGGGGTCGGGGTGTCGTCGTCGATCAAGGCTGGCCCGAAGGACCGATGCCCGGGCGCCTGGCCGCCAAGGTTGAATTTTTCCGGCGCCCAGCGCCCACCGAAATAGCCGATGACGGCGGCCCCGAGCACGATCAGCGGGAAGGGGACGTTGAAGGCGAATATTGCAGCGAACGATGCGATGGCTATCGCCCACAACCCACTGTTGCGCAGTGCACGAGAGCCTATGCGGTGGGCGGCATGGACGACGATTGCTGTCACGGCGGGCTTGATGCCATAGAAAATCCCCGCCACCACCGGCACTTCACCAAAGGCGACGTACAGCCAGGACAAGGCGATGAGGATAAACAACGAAGGTAATACGAACAGCGCGCCGGCGATGACTCCGCCCCGGCCCCGATGCATCAGCCAGCCCAGATAGGTCGCCAACTGCTGGGCCTCGGGTCCAGGCAGCAACATGCAGTAGTTGAGGGCGTGCAGGAAACGCCGTTCGGAAATCCAGCGCCGACGCTCCACCAGCTCCTGATGCATGATCGCGATCTGTCCTGCCGGCCCGCCAAAACTGATGAAACCCAATTTGAGCCAGAACCAGAAAGCTTCGCGCAGGCTGACCGCCGAGGGGGCTTCGAGGGTTCGGGAGGGATTGTCCATGGTCGGCGGCATACTTGGCGGTGGAAGGCGAACTACGTTAGGGGGCGTCACGCAATTTGGATAGCCCCCGCCAGGGTTTCCCTGTAAAAAACACCTCCTTTCACCGCCTTGAAACATAACCCTTGAACAATCACCGACCGAGTCGACCTCACCGTTTACAGGACTGCCCAAGGAGCGGGTCAATGAAACAACGTTTTGCGATAGTCATGCTGCTCGCGCTCACAGTGGGCTTCATGGGGATGGGCGATGCCCGTGAATCACGCAGTGCCCGGGCGGAGTCCGTCGCGGGAGTGTTCGATTACTACGTGCTGTCGCTGTCCTGGTCTCCGACGTTCTGCCTGACGCACTCGAACGACGCTCAATGCTCCGGCAAGGGCTACGGTTTTGTCCTGCACGGTCTCTGGCCGCAATACGTCAAGGGCGGCTGGCCGCAGTCCTGTGAGCCGAGGGTGCCGCTGACGGTGGCCGAGCGGGAAAAGGGCCTGACGCTGTTTCCGACGCGCAAATTGCTGGAGCACGAGTGGTCCAAGCACGGCACGTGCACCGGTCTTGGTGCCATGGGTTTCCTGGAGGCGTCCGACAAGGCGTTGGCGGAGGTGAAGGTGCCGTCGCAGTTGCAACCTCCCAGTTCGTCTTACTATTTTGAAGCCAAGGAAATTGCCCGGCTGTTCCGACAAAGCAATCCTGGCATTCCGGCTGATGGTATTGCAGTCATCTGCAGCGGGCCGCAATTGTCGGAAGTCCGGGTGTGCATGGACAAGGACCTGACGTTCGCCAGTTGCGGCAGGGGTGTCAAGACTCAGTGCCGAGACGGGGATGTCCGGGTACCGCCGGTGCGGTGAGGCAGTCTCTGTGCCCCATGGTGAAGGTCTTGTGGCGAGGGGATAAATCCCTCGCCACCGTTCAGCGCTGTGCTGGCTGGCATTAGATTTTTGGATCCATCTTCCCGTCCATCAGCTGCCTTGCACCGGCAAATTGCCGCCCTACAAGCGGTAGGCTAAGCTCTGCCTATTGGGGGCTTTGAGCGATTCGCTCATGTTTTGCCCTCCCGGGAATTCGTTTGCCTATCCTCATCCATGATCCGCTCAATCCCCCCGGCGGTGCTCTCAAGCGCCTGCCGTTGCTCAAGGCAGCGGTAGCGTTTATCGCGGCGGTGTGCCTGTGCCTGTGCGGCTTGCTCTACCTGCAACTGGAACAGTCCCGGCGCCACGACCTCGAGGCAGCGAGTGTAGCTTCGGCCAACCTTACCCGGGCCATGGCCCAGCAGGCCCAGGATACGTTCCTGCAAGCTGACCTGGTGCTGGCCAGCCTGACCGATTGGATTCAGAACGATGGTTTCGGTCCGGCGCTGCAGCCACGCCTGCACAAGACCTTTGCCCGGCGCGTGCAGTCACTGGAGCAATTGCATGGCCTGTTTCTGTTCGACAAGAGCGGCCATTGGATCGTCACCTCCTTTGATGACTTGAAAAAAGGCGATGGGGTGGCGGATCGGGACTATTTCGTTTTCCATCAGCAGAATGCCTCGTTGATCGCCCATATCGGGCCGGCCATCCGCAGTCGGCAAAATGGCGATTGGATCATTCCCATTTCCCGGCGCGTGAATGATCAGGACGGCAATTTCCAGGGCGTGCTGCTGGCCGGTATCAAGATGTCGTACTTCGATAAGTTCTTCAAAAGCTTCAGCCTTGACGACAAAGACGAGATGGCCCTGGCCTTGTCCGACGGCACATTGCTGGCCCGCCGACCCTTTGACGAGGCGCAGATCGGCCGGGCCATGTCCCAGGAGAGTCTCTTCCGGCATGACCTGCAGACCAAGGAGCCTGATACCGCGATGATCCGCTCCGTCGACGGTGTGGTCAGGCTTTATGATCACCAGCATTTGCAGGCCTATCCCCTGATCGTCACCGTTGCGATGTCCAAGCAGGCGATCCTCGCCGGCTGGTATGGCAAAGCCTTTCAGTCCAGCCTCATCGTGGCCCTGGTGGTCACGGGCATCTGTCTGTTCGGTTGGGTGTTTGTGCGCCAGGTGCGTAACAGCGAACGGATCGAGGCCGACCTGCGCAAGGCCCAGGAAGCACTGAGGCTGATTGCCACCCATGACAGCCTGACCGGGCTGGCGAATCGTCGGCTGTTCGGGCGGGCCCTGGACATCGAATTTGGCCGTGGCGCCCGCCAGCGCAGTCCCTTGAGCCTGATCCTGCTCGATATCGACTACTTCAAGCGCTACAACGATACCTACGGGCATGTGGCCGGGGACCATTGCCTGGCAGAAGTGGCGAAAGTGCTCAAGGGCTGCTGCCATCGCAAGGCCGACCTGGCAGTGCGTTATGGGGGTGAAGAGTTTGCTGTGCTGCTGCCCGATACCGACCTGCAGGGCGCCATGACGTTGGCTGAGCAGATCCGCCAGAGCCTTGTCGACAAGCACATCACCCATTCCGGTTCTCCCACCGGCTACCTGACGGTGAGCCTGGGGTGTCACGCCTTCGTGCCCAGCAGCCTGGACAGCATCGAGGTCTTTATCCAGAGGGCCGATGCGGCGCTTTACCAGGCCAAGCACAGCGGCCGCAATCGGGTGGCGGCGTGGTCTAACGAAAGTGGCCTCGATAGGCTGGAGCGTTCGGACCGTTGAGATCCGTTGGAATCATCGGTGGTTGACGAGGGTCCATTGCTCAGGATCTCGCTGTTAGCCGATCGGACAGGAGCTGGTAAATGGAGACCGCTGCCGATATTCCTTCCAACGTCACGCGCCACACGCCGATTACCCGACGCCTGGTGGTCGCGGTCGCCGGGTTGTTTGTCCTGGGCGTCCTGGTGGCCGTTGCGGCATTGTTCAACATAGCCCGGGAACTGGATGCAGAAGACGTGCGCAAGACACACTTCTACATCGAGCGTGCCGTGGAAAACCGCATTATCGCCTCGAAGAACTACATCACCAGCTACACCTACTGGACCACTGCCTATGAGCACCTCAACGGTGAAGTCGATGTGCACTGGGCCTACGCGGAACAGAACATGGGCAAGACCCTGTTCACCAACGACGGGTACGAGGGGGTGTTCGTCGTCGACCGTGAGCGCACCAAATACGCGGTGGTGCGGGGGCAGAATGTCCAGGCGGAGGCGGCAGCGTACATCGATGTGCCCTTGAAGGAGCTGGTGGATCAGCTCCAGGGGCAATCCGACCTGACCGTTCCTGCGATCCGCTACACCTTGTTCGAAGGCTGGCCGGCCATCGTCACCGCTTCGGTGATCCTGCCCAATGACGAGCGTCCCCGGGTCGATGCCAAGGGTACATCGGTCCTGTTGTTTGTCGACCAGTTGACTCCCGTCAAGCTGCGCGCGCTGGGCAAACGTTATGGCCTCACCAACCTGAACCTCAAGAAGGACGACGAACTTACGTCCGGGCAGCCGGCGGTGCCGCTGGACAGCACCGGCTACAGCCTGGTGTCACACCTCGAACAGCCGGGGCGGCAATTGCTCTGGTCACTGATGCCGCCATTGGGTGGGGCGCTGTTGATCCTGGCGCTGCTCACGGCCTATTTTTTCCGCTATGCGCTGCGTACGGCACGGCAGGTGGATGCCAGCTACGACAGCCTGGAGCGCTCGACCCAGGCCCTGGAGGCCAGCGAAGAACGCTTCCGCGCCGTGGCCGAGGCTGCCTCCGACTGGATCTGGGAAATCGACGCCCAACGGCACCTCACCTACTTGTCGGGACGCTTCAATACAGTCACCGGATTTTCTGCCCAGCAATGGTTGGGTCAGGACATCGAGCAACTGCTGTATTGCGACACCATCCCGATTGGCCTGTGGCTGGGCGACCTGACGGAAGAGCAGGGTGCGAGCAACCTGCGCTGTTCCTACCGCGATCATTCTGGGCAACTGCGCTTCTGCCGAGTTTCGGCGCGGCCTATATACGACAAGTCCGACGTGGTGGGTTACCGTGGCACCGCCAGCGATATCACCGACGAGGTGGCGGCCCACGCCCAGGTCCAGCATCTGTCGATGCACGATGCGCTGACCGGCCTGCCGAACCGCAACAAGCTGGCGCGGCACCTGGAAGAGGCGCTGGCCGCCAAAGAGCATTCCGCCCCGTTGACCTTGCTGATGGTGGACTTGGACAACTTCAAGCCGATCAACGATTCCCTGGGCCACCCGGCCGGCGATGCGGTACTGCTGGAAGTCGCCCAGCGCTTGCGCGACAGTACCCGTGAGCAGGATCTGGTGGCGCGGCTGGGCGGCGACGAGTTCGTCGTGGTGCTCAGCGGGATGGAGAACACCACTGAGATCGACCGATTCTGCGCACGGCTGATCGATAGCCTGCAGCAACCGATCCATTACGAAACCCATGCCCTGCACATCGGCGCCAGCATCGGTATTGCCGTGAGTCGTCGCCAGGGGTATGTGCCCGGCGAGTTGATTCGCTGTGCCGACATTGCCATGTACCAGGCCAAGTCCGAGGGCAAGAAGACCTGGTGTTATTTCGCCTCGCAGATGAACGACCAGATCCAGCATCGACGCCAGCTGGAAAGCGATCTGCGCCAGGCACTGAAGAACAACGAATTCATCTTGCACTTCCAGCCACGCTACAAAGTCGACGGCCGGGAGATCGTGGCCGTCGAGGCTTTGGTGCGTTGGCAGCATCCCACCCAGGGCCTGCTCGGTCCCGATGCTTTTATTCCGCTGGCCGAGCAGACCGATCTCATCGTTCCGCTTTCCCGCTGGGTGCTGCGCGAGGCCTGCGAAACCGCGCTGACGTGGCCGGGGAGCCTGATGGTTTCGGTCAATCTGTCGCCGGCGCAGTTCGAGCGCAGCGATGTGGTGGAGGACGTACGCCAGGTGTTGATCGAAACCCGTTTCCCCGCGAGTCGCCTGGAACTCGAAATCACCGAGAACGTGATGCTCAACGATGTGGACGGCGCCCTTCAGGTCATGAATGCCCTGAAGGAATTGGGCGTGCGTCTGAACATGGATGATTTCGGGACCGGCTACTCCTCACTGGGGTACTTGCGCACCTATCCTTTCGACGGCATCAAGATCGACAAGCGCTTCATCGCTTCCATGAGCAACAGCAGCAACGACCGCGCGGTCGTCCAGGCGATTATCAACCTGGGCAAGGCGATGGGCCTGACCGTCACGGCCGAGGGGGTGGAAACCCTGGCTCAGCTCGGCTCGCTGGGCTCGGACCAGTGCCACGAGGTACAGGGCTATTTCCTCAGTCGTCCGATCGATAAACAGGCCTTTTCGAACTTGCTGGAAAACCCCCGGCCGCTGACGAAAACCGGCTCCTGATACCCTGGCATCTTGGCACTTCGAGGTCCTGGCCCATGAAAAAACTGCGGATCGCGACTTTCAATATCAATGGCATTCGCGCCCGGCTGCCCAACCTGCTGGAATGGCTGGAGCGGGAGAAACCCGACATCGTTTGTCTTCAGGAACTCAAGGCGCTCGACAAGGATTTCCCGGCGGCCGAGCTGGAGTCGGTGGGGTATGGGGCGATCTGGCATGGCCAGGCATCCTGGAACGGCGTCGCGATACTGGCCCGAGACGCGCAACCGCTGGAGAGTCGGCGCGGCTTGCCCGGCGATGAGGACGACAGCCACAGTCGCTACCTGGAGGCGGCGGTGCATGGCGTACTGGTCGGCTGCCTTTACCTGCCCAACGGCAACCCGCAGCCAGGGCCCAAGTTCGATTACAAACTGGCGTGGTTCGAACGGCTGATCGATTACGCCCAGGCCTTGCAGGCCAGCGATCACCCTGTGGTGCTGGCTGGCGATTACAACGTGGTGCCCACTGACATGGATATCTACAACCCGCGTTCCTGGCTCAAGGATGCCTTGTTGCAACCCGAAAGCCGCGAGTGCTATCAACGGTTGCTGGACCAGGGCTGGACGGATTCGCTGCGCCATTTGTACCCGGACGAGCGGATCTACACCTTCTGGGATTATTTCCGTCAGCACTGGCAGAAGAACTCCGGGCTGCGCATTGATCACCTGTTGCTCAATCCCGCGGCAAGCCCCTATCTGAGTGAGGCGGGCGTGGACGCCTGGGTCAGGAACCAGCCGCACCCCAGCGATCATGCCCCTACCTGGATCCGGCTGGCTTCACGCAAGCGGCGCTGAGCGCCCGACGCGTCTCGGTCGGTTGTTGTCTATGTAACGGGAATGCCTTATATCTGGCGCCAACCGCAGCGTGCTGCCTGTCAGCCCTGCACCGGACCAGGAGAAGGACACCCTAAAATGAACCAGCCCCGACTGAGCGATTCGCGTCGCTATCTGCAACGCTTGGGCTTCGACACCCCGCCAGCCCCGACGCTCGATACGTTGCGTCAGCTACAAAACCGCCACACGGCCGAATTCCCCTTTGAAACCCTCTCCACGCTGTTGCACCAGCCGGTGCCTATCGATTTGGAATCGGTGGAGCGGAAAATTTTCGAGCAGGGGCGTGGTGGCTACTGCTACGAACTCAACCAGTTGTTCCTGGTGCTGTTGCAGGCATTGGGTTTCGACGCCCGCGGTATCACTGGCCGGGTGGTGATGAACGCGCCCGAAGGTGCCTGGACCGCCCGGACCCATCGCCTCAGCTTGGTGACAATAGACGGCGTGCGCTACATCACCGATGTCGGCTTCGGCGGCATGGTGCCCACCGGGCCGCTGCTGCTGGACAGTCGCGACATCCAGGCCACCCCACATGAGCCGTATCGCATCGAGGACCAGCCGGACGGCTACCTGCTGCGGGCCAACGTCGCGGGTGAATGGCGGCCGATGTACCTGTTCGACCTGCAACGCCAGGAAGACATCGACTACACACTGGGCAACTGGTACGTCTGCAACCATCCCGACTCGCCCTTCATGGGCCGGTTGATGGTGGCCCGCACCGGTGACGGTTTGCGCAAGACCCTCAACGGCAACAGTTATGCCGTGCACCGGATGGGGCAGGAGAGCGAGCGACGGGTGATCACCGATGCCGATGAGCTGATCGATCTGTTGGAAAACGAATTCGGCCTGCGGGTGCCACCACGGGAATTGCTGCGGCCTGCGGTGGCGGAGCTTCTCGAGGGATAGGTGGCGCTCTCCGTTTTTGAGGGCGCAGGCAGAGCAAGCTCATGGATCACGCCGATTAGCTGATGGGAAAAGTGTATACAACTCTATGGACATTTGTCCTGAGTTTTGAATACAGTGTGCCCATAACAAAAACCAGGGAACCCCCGAACCATGAAAACGCCCCATGTTTCACTCCCTCGACCCGAGGACGAAAACCTCGGTGTCGGCGCGAATATGGCCTACGGCCTGCAGCATGTGTTGACCATGTACGGTGGCATCGTCGCCGTACCCTTGATCATCGGCCAGGCGGCCGGGCTGTCTTCGGCGGACATCGGCCTGTTGATTGCGGCGTCATTGTTTGCGGGGGGGCTGGCAACCTTGTTGCAAACCCTCGGCCTGCCGTTCTTCGGTTGCCAATTGCCCTTGGTGCAAGGCGTATCGTTTTCCGGCGTCGCGACCATGGTGGCGATTGTCGGGACCGGCGGGGAGGGCGGCTTCCAGGCCATCCTGGGGGCCGTGGTCGCCGCGTCTCTGATCGGTTTGCTGATCACCCCGGTGTTTTCGCGAATCACCCGTTTCTTTCCGCCGCTGGTCACCGGCATCGTCATCACGACTATTGGCCTGACCTTGATGCCGGTGGCGGCGCGTTGGGCCATGGGGGGCAACAGTCACGCCGCTGATTTCGGCAGCATGGCCAACATCGGCCTGGCCGCCGTCACGTTGGTGCTGGTGCTGCTGCTTAGCAAGATGGGCAGCGCGACGATTTCCCGGTTGTCGATTCTGCTGGCGATGGTGGTTGGTACGGTGATCGCCGTGTTTCTCGGCATGGCGGATTTCTCATCCGTCAGTGAAGGCCCGATGTTCGGCTTTCCTACGCCGTTCCACTTCGGCATGCCGACGTTCCACATCGCTGCGATCCTGTCGATGTGCATCGTGATCATGGTGACCCTGGTGGAAACCTCGGCCGACATCCTGGCAGTAGGCGAGATCATCGACACCAAGGTCGACTCAAGGCGCCTGGGCAACGGTCTGCGGGCTGACATGCTGTCGAGCATGATCGCGCCGATCTTCGGTTCCTTCACCCAGAGTGCCTTTGCCCAGAACGTCGGCCTGGTGGCGGTGACCGGGATCAAGAGCCGTTTCGTGGTGGCCACCGGTGGGGTGTTCCTGGTGGTGCTCGGGCTGTTGCCGTTCATGGGCCGGGTGATCGCTGCAGTGCCTACCTCGGTGCTGGGTGGCGCAGGCATCGTGCTGTTCGGTACCGTGGCCGCCAGCGGCATTCGCACCCTGTCGAAAGTGGATTACCGCAACAACGTCAACCTGATCATCGTCGCCACCTCCATCGGTTTCGGCATGATCCCCATCGCTGCGCCCAACTTCTACGACCATTTCCCGAGCTGGTTCGCGACGATCTTCCATTCGGGTATCAGTTCGTCGGCGATCATGGCGATAGTTCTGAACCTGGCGTTCAACCACTTCACTGCAGGCAACTCCGACCAGCAGTCAGTCTTCGCCGCCGGCACCGAGCGGGTGTTGCGTTACCAGGACCTGGCGGCGCTGCGTGAAGGCGATTACTTCAGCGACGGCAAGCTGCATGACTGCGATGGCAACGAGATTCCGGTGGTGGCAGAGCCTTCCCACTCCACGGCGGAGCATGTGTCGGTACGGCTGAAAAGCGGCGAGCATGTCTGACTTTGCCAACTGAGCATCAGCGGCAAATCCCCTGTGGGAGCGGGCTTGCTCGCGATAGCGGTGGATCAGCGACAACGTTGTCGACTGACATGCCCAATCGCGAGCAGGCTCGCTCCCACAGTTGATCGGGTGAATCCAGTACCAGATTCTGACCGCTACCCCTGTGGGAGCGGGCTTGCTCGCGATAGCGGTGGATCAGCGACAACGTTGTCGACTGACATGCCCAATCGCGAGCAGGCTCGCTCCCACAGTTGATCGGGTGAATCCAGTACCAGATTCTGACCGCTACCCCTGTGGGAGCGAGCCTGCTCGCGATAGCCGTGGATCAGTTCACCTCAATGTTGAGCTGTGCTGCCGACCAATAAAAAACAGCCTGTGATCGAGGATCACAGGCTGTTTTTGGTTCGGTTACCAGCGACCGTAATGGCCATGGGGCGGGCCGTAGTAGTAGCCCCGTGGTGGCCCGTAATACACCGGTGCCGGGCGATAGTAGACAGGCCGCTCGATGTATACCGGCTGTGGCTCGTAATAGACCGGTGGGGGTTGTTGTACATAAACCGGTTGCGGCTGGACGTAGACCGGTTGTTGCACGTACACCGGCCGGTCACGGTTGATGAGCGCCGAACCGACAATAGCCGAGCCGACGATTGCACCAAACACTGCGGGGCCCTCCCAACCACCGCGACCATGGGCGGATGCCTGGCCGGTGACCGCGAGTGCCCCCACGAGCAGGGCGATGACAGGGAGTTTACGATTCATGGTGGTTCCTCGTTTGGCCCCGTTTGTAACAGACCGATAAAAAGGTCACGGGGATACTTGCTCTGACAACAATTTTCTCAGGATTTTCAGCGCCGTTGGGTAAATATTGTGTAAGGTCGGTCCGGCGGTGACCCCGCTTGTCAGAAAGTGAATGCAAGGAACAAACATG
This sequence comes from Pseudomonas sp. FG13, assembly GCF_057809755.1. NCBI lineage: Bacteria > Pseudomonadati > Pseudomonadota > Gammaproteobacteria > Pseudomonadales > Pseudomonadaceae > Pseudomonas > Pseudomonas sp. FG13. The sequence goes on along the minus strand of NZ_JBMDKO010000038.1, from coordinate 36,755 downwards.
CAAATCAATCCCAACAAAGACACCCAATTGTGCATGTCGCTGTCGGGGCGGCCCGGAAATTTCGGCCTGCGGTTTCATAATCACCTGTATGAGCAGTTGGGCCTGAACTTCTATTACAAGGCTTTCAGCAGCCGGGATTTGCCTGGTGCGATCGGTGGTATCCGCGCCTTGGGCATTCGCGGGTGCGGCGTGTCGATGCCGTTCAAGGAGGCTTGCATTGCCTTGGTCGATGAACTGGACGCCTCCGCCGCCGCGATCCAGTCCATCAACACCATCGTCAACACCGATGGTCATCTGAAGGCTTACAACACCGACTACATCGCCGTCGCCCAGTTGCTGCAAACCCATGCGGTGCCCAAGGACTCGTCCTTTGCCCTGCGCGGCAGTGGTGGGATGGCCAAGGCCGTGGCCAGCGCCCTGCGTGATGGCGGCTACCAGCAAGGGCTGATCGTCGCCCGCAACGAAACCGCCGGGCGGGCCCTGGCCGAGTCCCTGGGGTATGAATGGCAAGCCGAACTGGGTGAGCGGCGGCCTCGGATGCTGATCAATGTCACGCCGATCGGCATGACCGGGGGACCGGAAGCCGATCAACTGGCGTTCGAGCCCGACGCCATCGCGGCGGCAGAGACCGTGTTCGACGTGGTGGCGATTCCATCGGAAACGCCGCTGATCGTGCGCGCCAGGGCCGAGGGCAAGCGGGTCATCACCGGGTTGGAGGTGGTTGCGATCCAGGCCCTGGAGCAGTTCGTGCTGTATACCGGCGTGCGGCCCAGCCTGGAACAGTTCGAGAAAGCCGTGGCGTTTGCCCGGTCCGCATAGGACCTATTCCAGCCGTGCGAGCCGTTCTTCCAGTGCCGCGATTCGCGCTTCGAGCTCTTCGATGCGCTCCAGCGACACACCGCTGCCGGCGCCGCGTTCCACCGGGTGCTGGCGGGCGGTAAGGATCGCTTCGATGTCCGCCGGGTCGCCCATGGCATGGACGTAGCGATCCTCTCGCTGCCCGACCTGGCGTGGCACCAGCAGCGCCAGCCCACGGGCAATCAGGCGTTCAAGTTGATGCAGCACCTGGTCAGTGTCTTCGAAATCGTGCATGCGGCCACTGCGGGTCAACAGTTCGTTGACCGTTTGTGGGCCGCGCAGGAACAGCAGGCCCATCAGGATGACTTGGGCCGGTACCAGCTCCAGGGCCTTGTCGACCCGATGCTCCCAGCGGTCGGCGCGGCTGCCCATGACCAATTTGGTAAAGCCGCGGCCCTCCAGCGCCCGCAGGCTCTGGCCGACCTGGCCCGGGGTGAGGTTCATCACCGGTTCACGGCTGGTTTTCTGGTTGCAGGCCAGTACCAGGGCGTTGAGGGTCAATGGGTAGGTTTCCGGGTTGGTGGCCTGTTTTTCGACCAGTGCACCGAGGATGCGGATTTCCGTGCTGTTGAGCCGTGGTTCTTCGGCCTGGCCTTGTTCTTCGATGCTCATCGCGCGTCCCCTATGCTGTGAAGCCGCCTAGCCTAATCCTTGCGCAATAAAAGACAAGGTGTGCAACAAGCCGTGGCTATAATCGCATCCGTTTGATGTGCTCCTTCCTTTCACCTGCATGAGATCGCCATGACTATTTCTCTGTACGCCGCTTCCATCCCGGTTTTCAAGCAGATGCTCAACGCCATGAGTGACGTCCTGAACAAGGCCGAAGCCCACGCGACTGCAAAAAACATCGAGCCGAACGCTTTCCTGCAAGCCCGCCTGTACCCGGACATGTTCCCGCTGGTACGTCAGGTGCAGATTGCCGTGGATTTCGCCAAGGGTGTGTCCGCTCGCCTGGCCGAGATTGAAGTGCCAAAGTATGACGACAGCGAAACCACCTTCGCCGAGCTGCAAGCCCTGATCGCCAAGGTATTGGCCTTCATCGACGGCATCAGCCCCGCGCAGATCGATGGCAAGGAAAGCATCGAGATCATCACCCGCCCAGGCACGCCGAAGGAAAAACGCTTCACCGGTCAGAACTACCTGCTGACCTACGGCCTGCCGCAGTTCTTCTTCCACGTCACCACCACCTATGCGCTGCTGCGTCACAACGGTGTAGAAGTGGGCAAGCGCGACTACATGGGCGCGTTCTAAGCCTGCCGGCATGAAAAAGCCCGGGACGGTGTGAGCCGTTCCGGGCTTTTTTGTGGCTGTCTGTCATGTCCTCGGCGTAGATACTTCCGCTATCGCGAGCAGGCTCGCTCCCACATTGCGGTTGCCGCTGGCCCCTGTGGGAGCGAGCCTGCTCGCGATGACGGTGATGCATCCACCGCAACGGTTATGCCGTGCGAGCCAGTTTCTCTTCCTCACCCAGGCATGCCGCCGCAGTGAACAGCACATCGGTGGAAGAGTTCAGCGCTGTCTCCGCCGAGTCCTGCAGGACGCCGATAATGAACCCAACGGCCACCACCTGCATGGCGATTTCGCTCGGGATACCGAACAGGCTGCACGCCAGAGGGATCAGCAGCAGCGAGCCGCCAGCCACGCCGGACGCGCCGCAGGCGCAAATGGCTGCGACGACGCTCAACAGCACCGCTGTCGGAATGTCCACCGCGATCCCCAGGGTATGCACCGCGGCCAGGGTCAGTACGGTGATGGTGATAGCGGCACCGGCCATGTTGATGGTCGCACCCAGCGGGATCGATACCGAGTAAGTGTCCTCATGCAGGCCCAGGCGGTTGCTCAGCTCCAGGTTAACCGGAATGTTGGCCGCCGAGCTGCGGGTGAAGAACGCGGTGATGCCGCTTTCGCGCAGGCAGGTGAACACCAGCGGGTAGGGGTTGCGCCGCAGTTTCCAGAACACGATGAGCGGGTTGACCACCAGTGCGACGAACAGCATGCAGCCGATCAGCACGGTCAACAGGTGCAGGTAACCGAGCAGGGCGCCGAAACCGGAGGTAGCCAGGGTCGAGGCGACCAGCCCGAAAATCCCCAGCGGGGCGAAGCTGATCACCAGGCGCACGATCACGGTCACGCCGTTGGACAGGTCATCGAGCACGGTGCGAGTGGTTTCGCCAGCATGACGCAGTGCAATACCCAGGCCGATGGCCCAGGCCAGGATGCCGATGAAATTACCGCTGGTCAGTGCGCGGACCGGGTTGTCCACCACGCTGAGCAGCAGGCTCTGCAGCACTTCGCCAATGCCACCGGGAGCGGTGACGGCGACGTCCTGGGCGGACAGCACCAGGCTGGAGGGAAACAGGGTACTGGCAACGACCGCAACCACCGCCGCAGCGAAGGTGCCCAGCAGGTACAGGAACAGGATTGGCCGGATATGGGTTTCCTGGCCCTGCTTATGGTTGGCGATCGAAGCCATGACCAGCACGAACACCAGAATAGGAGCCACGGCCTTGAGGGCGGACACGAAGACCTTGCCGATGAATGCGGTGGATTTCGCCACGTCCGGCGCCAGCCAGGCCAGGGCGATACCAATGATCAGACCAATGACGATTTGCGTCACCAGGCCGGTGCGTTTGAAGCGTTGCAAAAGAGAAGGGGATAAAGCAGTCATAACGGCTATCCATGTGTTTTTTGTTGTGGGCGACGGTCGGCGTTCAGGGCAACAAGCGGGCAGACCACGTGAGCGGGACCGGAAAAAATGTTCAACGTTTGCGGGGCGCGGACTTTAGCACAGCCCGGTAAAGAATCTGACGGACCTGTGACGATCCGTCACTCAGGTGTTTAAGCACATTTGTCTGTCGCCCACATTCTGTTAGGCTTTGGTCCTCTCACCTCTCTCTTCTTCCAGCGGGCCTCAAGCCAACGCTGATGTTGTCGTTTTGCCGGAGTTCTGCATGTTGTTACCCATTTTCCTGTTGTCGGCCGCCGGCTTCACCGTGCTGACCACGGAATTCATCATTGTCGGCCTGCTGCCATCCATCGCTCGCGATCTGCACGTCAGCATTCCCCAGGCCGGATTGCTGGTGACACTGTTCGCGTTTACGGTGGCGGCGTTCGGTCCATTCCTGACAGCCTGGTTTGCCCGTTTCGAGCGGCGCAGGCTGTTTATCAGCGTACTGCTGATGTTCGGCCTGGCCAACACATTGGCGGCCGTTGCCCCCGATATCTGGGTCATGGCCATTGCCCGGTTGATCCCGGCCCTCGGCCTGCCGGTGTTCTGGGCACTGGCCAGCGAAACGGCGGTGGACATCGTCGGGCCGCAGTACGCGGGGCGGGCCATTGCCCGGATCGGCTTCGGCATCGTCTGCGCCACGGTATTCGGGATCCCGGTGGGAACGCTGATATCCGATGCGTTCGGCTGGCGCAGTGCGTTCGCAATCCTGGCCGTCATCGCTTTCGCCAAGGCGTTATTGCTGTTCATCTACTTGCCGAAAACCAACCTGCACTTGCATCAGGTCAGCTTCCGCTCGCAGTTCAAGATCCTGCGCAGCCCGCTGATGCAAGGCCATGTGCTGTTGTCGATCCTGGTGTTCAGCGGCATGTTCACCGCCTACACCTACCTGGCCGACATCCTCGAGCGTCTCGCCGGGTTCGATGGCACGCTGGTAGGCTGGTGTCTGATGGGGTTCGGCGCCGTGGGGCTGGTGGGCAATTCCCTGGGTGGTCGAGCGGTGGACCGGCATCCGCTGATTGCGTCGATGGTGTTCTGCCTGTTCATGATCGGTGGCATGGTGGCGTTGGTGCCGAGCATTCACTCGACCCTGTGGCTGGCCGCGGCGATGGCGATCTGGGGCGTGACCCAGGCCGCTCTGTTCCTCGTCAGTCACGTGCGACTGATGAAGGCCGCCCCGGAGGCGCCAGCCTTTGCCGCGTCGCTGAACATCGCTGGCGCCAATCTGGGCATTGGTCTGGGGGCGATGGTCGGCGGGCGTGTCATCGATACGCTGGGCCTGGGCAGCGTCGGTTTTGCGGCGGCCGGTTTCATCCTGGTATCGATCCTGCTGGCGTTGCTGCTGATGACTTTCAAGCCCCGACCCGTCCACGCTTAGTGGAACAACTCGCGACGTGCGCCTTCGGCAATCGCGACGATGCCCGGGTGGCTGACCTTGCGTTCCACGGAGATGGCATAGAACGACTCGCTCACCGCGTCGGTCTGGCCGATCTCCTGCACGCCGTACTGGCGCTTCACTTCTTCGGCGATCACGCTCGGGCCGATGAAAATGCCGCTGCCTGACTGACCGAAGGCCTGCATCAACGCGCTGTCGTCGAACTCACCGACGATGCGCGGCTGGATCTGCTGCTCGGCGAACCAGCGTTGCAGGCGGCTGCGGACCACGGTTTCCGGGCCGGGAATCAGCAGGGGGGCGTCCTGCAGGCCTCGAGGAAAATCCTGCCCGTAGCGTTCGGCCAGTGCGGCGGTGGCGAAGAAGCTGATGCCGCATTCCCCCAGTTTCTGGCTGTAGCCCTTGATGTCCAGGTGACTGGGCATCGGACTGTCGGAAATCACCAGGTCCAGGCGCTGGATCGCCAGGTCCGCCAGCAGCCGTTCGAGTTTGTCCTCGCGGCAGGTGATGCGCAGCGGTTCGCTCAGTTCCATGGTCGGCGCCAGCAATCGATAGACGATGGACTTGGGCACCACGTCCGCCACCCCGACCCGGAACAGCGTCTGTTGTTCGTTGGGCTGGGCCCGGAGCATCAGCTCCAGTTCGCCTCCCAATTGGAACATGTGCTCGGCGTAGGGCAGCGTCTGGCGCCCGGCTTCCGTCAATTCCAACTGCCGTCCGACGCGGCGAAACAACTTGATGTTATACGTCTGCTCGAACAGGGAGATCTGTCCGCTGATGGTTTGTGGCGTCAGGTTCAGTTGCTCGCACGCCCGCACGATGCTGCCCGTCTTGGCCACCACCCAGAAGTAATGCAGTTGTCGATAGTTGAGCATGGGTTCACTTGGTTTCGTAAAAACCGAAGTATAACCGCTGAAAATACGAATTTTCCTGAAGTATCGACGTCTCTAGAATGCCTGGCCATTGGTGAGCCATCTTCGGGCTCCATGTTTCCTCAGAGGCTTCTAACCATGACATACAAATCCCTGGGTCTTGCAGCCATGCTAGCGATGTCTTCAATGGCGCTCGTGGGCTGCGAACAGGCTGAAAAAAGTGCCGAACAATTGGCCCAGCAGTTGAAGGAACAAGCGGTCGATGCGGCCAAGAAAGCCATCGACGATACCCACAAGGCAGCCGAGCAGGCGCTGAACGACGCCACCGGCGGGTTGATCAGCCCCAAGAAGGAACCGGCGCAGGACGCTGACAAAGCCGAATCTTCTACCCAAGCCATTTAACCCCGTCACATCGAGCCAGGACTGACCCATGGACTATCTTTTACAACTCGCTGCCAGCCCCACTGCCTGGATCGCCCTGGCGACCCTGGTCGTCATGGAAATCGTGCTGGGCATCGATAACCTGATCTTCATTTCGATCCTGACCAACAAGCTGCCCGAACAGCATCGCGTCAAGGCGCGGCGAATTGGTATCGGCATGGCGCTGATCCTGCGCCTGGGCTTGTTGAGCACCATCGCGTTCATTGTGCAGTTGACGGAGCCGGTCATCGAAATCCTCGGCCAGGCGTTCTCCTGGAAGGACATGATCCTGATCGCCGGCGGTCTGTTCCTGCTGTGGAAGGCCACGACCGAGATCCACCACAGCATGGACCCCGCGCCAAACGATCCGAAGTCGGCCACGTCTGGCGTGACCCTCGGGTTTGCCGCCGCAATCGGTCAGATCCTGATGCTAGACCTGGTGTTTTCCATCGACAGCATCATCACGGCCGTGGGCATGACCGAACACTTGCCGATCATGATCATCGCGGTGGTGGTGTCGGTACTGGTGATGTTGCTGGCGGCCGAGCCCCTGGCCCGATTCATCAATAACAACCCGACGGTGGTCATGCTGGCGCTGGGCTTCCTGATCATGATCGGCATGACGCTGATCGCCGAAGGCTTCGGCGCCCATGTGCCCAAGGGCTACATCTACGCTGCCATGGCGTTCTCGGCTGCGATTGAGGTGTTGAACATGATGGCCCGTCGCGCCCGGCAAAAGGCATTGGGCAACGAAGCCTGATTGCAGGCATGCAGAAGCCGCCCGGGTCCGACCCGGGCGGTTTTTTTTTGCTTTATGAAAGTAGGCGTTCAGTGCGCGGCGGCGTGGCGTCGAGTGGGTTCCGTGGGTTTTTCCGTTTTCGATGAAGACGGATGATGGCGACGGGTGATCCGCAGCACGCCCCACAGCATGGCCGCCGCTACGCTCAACCAGCCGAATACCAGCATCAGAATTATCGTTGTCAGGCTCATGCGGCCTCCCTCAGCCCCGGTCCAGGGCAACGCACTTGGTTCAATGGACAGTCTAGTCGTTCAAGTGTTGCAGGCAGTCGTTCGCAGTCGTAGGCGACGGACAGGTTCGTTCTATCGCGGCGGCGAGACTGCTGTTTAAGGCTATACCCGAGCCAGTGGGCGCTTTATGATCGACGGCCCAAGCCTGACCCGTTCATCGGGTACCTGAACTAGAGACTCATCATGTTGCCGGTCATTCCCTCTTTTCGATCACTGGTATTCGCGACGGCCTGCCTTGCGGCCCTGGCGGGTTGCGCGGGCAGCGTGTCGCCTCAAATCCAGCGCCTGCCCGAACGGGTGGAGCTCAACAGCGTGCCGTTCTATCGCGGCGATATGTACCAGGGGGCGCCACAATCCCTGGCCGCCGTGTTGACCTCGCAGGGTACGGTGATTACCCCGGGGTTGCTGGAGAAGCCATTGCACCTGCCAGGTGGCGAAGCGGGCTTGCAGCAGAATATGCAAACCCTGGCGCGCGAGTATGGGTTGGTGGTGTATCCCCTCGACAATGAATTGTCCGCATTGTTGGAGCAGGTCGCAGCAGGCAACCCGGTGTTGCTGCGCTACACCGAGGGCACGGCATTCTGGTCCGGGCCTCGATACGGGATTCTCGCCGGCTATAACCGGCAGAAGCGCACGGTCTTGCTGCGTTCGGGCATGAACCGGAGGCTGTTGATGAGCTTCAGTGGGTTCGAATCGGCCTTCAAGGACGCCGGCGGCTGGGCAGTACTGCTCCAGCGACCCACGCAGCTTCCGGCCAACGTCAACCCGCAGCGCTGGTTGAGAGCGGCGGACGAGCTGGCCGGAGCAGGGCAGGAGCAGGCCGCGGCGCGCGCCACCAGGGCCCTGGGTACAGCGCATTGATGGCTTGCCCCGTTCGTCACCTGCCGGGCACGACCCGGCACGCCTGAAACTCTTATCGTCAGGGTCCGGACTGTCCGGGCCATGATTCAAGGAGGCAGGTATGGCACAGTCGAAAACGCCCACGGGGCCCCATTCTTCCGAGCATTCATCCGCGGATGATGAGCTGGGATTCGATCCGGATTCTCCGGATCTCGATGATCCGCAAGTCGATCCCATCGGGCCGGCCAAGGCCCCTCGTGATGAGCAAGACAAGCACGGCGAACCTCGGGACAAGACCTATGATCCGCTTGGTGATCTGAAGCATTGAGCGAAAAAAAGCCCGACGAGTCGGGCAGTGTTGCTCTCCAGGGTTTATGAGCCTGTGGCGAGGGGGATAAATCCCCTCGCCACAGATGACGCCGCGTTCGTCATTACTTGGAGGCTTCCACCACTCCGCTCTGGCGACTCTTGAGGTTCTTCGCCGCCTTGTACTGCATGGCCACCGCCGGAACGTTGGTGCTCTTGCCCGTTTCCACCCAGCTGCGTATCCGGCTGGCGTCGGCGAAATGGGTGTATTTGCCAAAGGCATCGAGGATAACCAGCGCCATCGGGCGATTGCCCATTTTCGTCACCAGTACCAGGCAGTGACCGGCCTGGTTGGTGAAGCCGGTCTTGGTCAATTGGATATCCCAGTTGTCCTTGTGGATCAGGTGATCGGTGTTGCGGAAGCCCAGGCTGTAGACCGGCTTGCGGAAAGTGACGGTCTTTTCCTTGGTAGTGCTCAATTCGCTCAGCAGGGGGTATTTGCGAGCAGCGATCAGCAGCTTGGTCAGGTCCCTGGCGGTGGATACGTTATGGATCGACAGGCCTGTCGGCTCGACATAATGGGTGCTGGTCATACCCAGTGCCTTCGCCTTGGCGTTCATGGCGGCGATGAACGCTGCGTAACCGCCTGGGTAATGATGCGCGAGACTGGCGGCGGCGCGGTTTTCCGAGGACATCAGGGCAATCAGCAATACATCGCGGCGCGACAGTTCGCTGTTGAGCTTGACCCGGGAAAACACCCCTTTCATTTCCGGGGTGTTGGTAATGGTGATGGAGATGTATTCGTTCAGGTCCTGCTTGGCATCCAGCACGATCAGCCCGGTCATCAATTTGGTCACCGACGCGATGGGGACCACCACATCCGGATTGCTGGAGTACACGACTTTATCCGACTGCAGATCCAGCAACATCGCGCTGCCCGAAGCGACTTGCAGTTTTGACGTGTCTCGAGGGGCTGCGATGGTTTCCTGCGCGTTGATGTTCTGCGTGATAAGCGCGCCTGAGAAAGCGATGAACAGGCTGAGGATCGAAAGACGGATTTTCACGCGAATAGACTCGATAGAGTTGAAGAGGCCGTTCAGCAACGGCTTTTGAAAAAAGCGCTGCATTTTATGAGTATGGGCGACAACGGCGCTACATGCCTGTACCGCTGGGCCTCGAGAATAAATAAAGTTTAATGAAGGGGGGCAAACCAATGTGGGAGCGAGCCTGCTCGCGAAGGCGGCGTATCAGCGATTTCATGGCTGACTGACACACCGCTTTCGCGAGCAGGCTCGCTCCCACAGGGTTTTGCTTTGGCCGGGGAAACTCAGCTATGCAGCGTCTCGGCCGCGTACAGCGTGTTTTCCAGCAGGCAGGCTCGGGTCATCGGGCCCACGCCGCCAGGTACCGGTGTGATCCAGCTGGCGCGGGGCAGGGCGGTCTCGTAGACCACGTCACCCACCAGCTTGCCGTCTTCCTGGCGATTGATGCCGACGTCGATGACGATGGCGCCTTCCTTGATCCACTCGCCCTTGACCAGGCCCGGTTTGCCGGCGGCCACGACCACCAGGTCGGCGCGTCCGACATGGCCGGCCAGGTCCTTGGTGAAGCGGTGGGTCACGGTCACGGTGCAGCCGGCCAGCAGCAGTTCCATGGCCATCGGCCGGCCAACGATGTTGGATGCACCCACGACGACGGCATCGAGGCCATAAAGGTCCACGCCAGTGCTTTCCAGCAGCGTCATGATGCCTTTGGGGGTGCAGGGGCGCAGCAACGGGATGCGCTGTGCCAGGCGACCGACGTTATAAGGGTGGAAGCCGTCGACGTCTTTGTCCGGACGGATGCGCTCCAACAATCTGGAGGCGTCCAGGTGTTCAGGCAGGGGCAGCTGGAGCAGAACGCCGTCAATGTTAGGGTCATCGTTCAGGCGATCGATCAGATCGGCCAGCGCTTGCTGGGTGGTTTCGGAAGGCAGGTCGTAGGCCTGGGAAAGGAAGCCGACCTCTTCACAGTCTTTACGCTTGTGCGAGACATAAACCTGAGAGGCGGGATCGCTGCCGACCAGGATCACCGCAAGACCGGGCGTGCGCAGGCCTTGCTGGCGACGCTCGGTGACGCGTTGGGCGATCTGCTGGCGCAGGCTGGCGGCGATCGATTTGCCGTCGATAAGTTGTGCAGTCATTGCGCGTGGTTAACCATCGAGAGGGGAAAAAAAGAGAGCGCATTCTCGCATGCCGAGGCGTGAGGGCAAAGGCGCTTGGTCTGCAAATTCCCCTAACCCCTTTAATTAAATGAATTTTTTTTAAAAAAGAGTTGACGACCTATCAGGCCGTCTATAACATTCGTCGCACTTGTCGGGCACAGCCTAGCACTGGTTAAGAAGGTGGAGCAGAGTTGGATGTTTCAACTCGGCAAAACTGAAAGCACTTAGTTTGTAATCGTCAAAGAATACAGATTAAAAAGGCGCCCGTAGCTCAGCTGGATAGAGCATCCGCCTTCTAAGCGGATGGTCGCAGGTTCGAGTCCTGCCGGGTGCGCCATTAGGCAGCTTTGGCACAAGTAACGCAACAAGGCAATATGGTGGGCGTAGCTCAGTTGGTAGAGCACGGGATTGTGACTCCCGTTGTCGTGGGTTCGATCCCCATCGTCCACCCCATATTCTAGAAAGGCGCCAGATCTAACAATCTGGCGCCTTTGCTTTAAAAGCTTGATACGCGGATGTGGTGGAATTGGTAGACACACTGGATTTAGGTTCCAGCGCCGCAAGGTGTGAGAGTTCGAGTCTCTCCGTCCGCACCATACAAGTCGCTATTTGAATAGCAGAGAACGGCGCAGTACCTGAAGAGGGCTGCGCCGTTTTTGTTTTCGGCATTCAGATGATTTGTTGCCTGTCTTGTTTTGGGGCAGGTTTGGCGATGGGTTGTTGCGATTGTGTTTCGCGATGATGCGCGGTATGCCCGTCGGTCTCCTGGTGAAGATCGAGTGCCGGGGAGGTGCAGGTCACGCCTCTATATATAGAAGCGTCGGCGCAGAGCCCCCGCAATGGTCGGTTGTATTTGCAATCCGGGCGAGGCATGACCGTTTGCCTCGCTCCTAATGCCGGCGCCTGTTTTTCCGCCGTTTTCAGTAGGGTGACTTCTTGAGTTTGACCTACTAGAATGCATGCCCTTGATTCTGGGGTCGGAAAACGCCCGGCCAACGTCTGTGCAACGAGGAATATCCATGCAAGTTTCTGTTGAAAATACTACTGCTCTTGAGCGCCGCATGAGCATCACCGTGCCGGCTGAGCGCATCGAGACTCAGGTCAACAAGCGTCTGCAGCAGACTGCCCAAAAGGCCAAAATCCCAGGTTTCCGTCCAGGCAAGGTGCCAATGAGCGTGATCCGTCAGCGTTACGAAGCTGATGCGCGCCAGGAAGCCGTGGGCGACGTGATCCAGTCTTCGTTCTACGAAGCCGTGGTCGAGCAGAAGCTGAACCCGGCCGGCGCGCCATCCGTCGAGCCTAAAGTGCTGGAAAAAGGCAAGGACCTGGAATTCGTCGCCACTTTCGAAGTGTTCCCCGAGTTCACCGTTGCCGGTTTCGAGTCCATTGCCGTCGAGCGCCTGAGCGCTGACGTGTCGGATGCAGACCTGGACAAGATGCTGGACATCCTGCGCAAGCAGAACACCCGTTTCGAAGTGGCCGATCGCGCTGCCCAGAACGAAGATCAACTGAACATCGACTTCGTCGGCAAGGTTGACGGTGAAGTGTTCGCTGGCGGTTCCGCCAAGGCCACCCAGCTGGTGCTGGGCTCCGGCCGCATGATCCCAGGCTTCGAAGATGGCCTGGTCGGCGCGAAAGCCGGTGAAGAGCGCGTTCTGAACGTGACCTTCCCAGAGGACTACCAGAACCTGGACCTGGCTGGCAAAGCCGCCGAGTTCACCGTGACCGTAAACAGTGTTTCCGAGCCGAAGCTGCCTGAGCTGAACGAAGAGTTCTTCGCCCAGTTCGGTATCAAGGAAACCGGTCTGGAAGGTTTTCGCGCCGAAGTTCGCAAGAACATGGAGCGTGAGCTGCGTCAGGCCATCAAGTCCAAGGTCAAGAACCAGGTCATGGACGGTCTGCTGGCTTCCAACCCGATCGAAGTGCCGAAGGCGCTGCTGGACAACGAAGTGAACCGTCTGCGCGTGCAGGCTGTTCAGCAGTTCGGCGGCAACATCAAGCCTGATCAACTGCCGGCCGAGCTGTTCGAAGAGCAAGCCAAGCGTCGTGTCGTGCTGGGCCTGATCGTTGCTGAAGTGGTCAAGCAATACGAACTCAAGCCTGACGAAGCCCGCGTTCGCGAGCTGATCCAGGAAATGGCTTCGGCTTATCAGGAGCCTGAGCAAGTCGTGTCCTGGTACTACAAGAATGACCAGCAACTGAACGAAGTCCGTTCGGTTGTGCTCGAAGAACAAGTTGTGGATACTGTTCTGCAGAAAGCTAGCGTGACCGATAAAGCGGTCTCTTACGAAGAAGCGGTCAAGCCGGTGGAAGCTCCACAAGCCGATTGATTGTTCTGCGGTAAGAAATACACACCATAAGCCAGCCTTCGCGCTGGCTTATGCGTATTCAAGACATAACTATTTGGGAGTGACTGCGAGACATGTCCCGCAATTCTTTTTATCAGCAGAGCTCTGACATCCAGGCCGCAGGCGGCCTGGTCCCGATGGTTATCGAGCAGTCCGCCCGCGGCGAACGTGCCTATGACATCTACTCGCGCTTGCTCAAGGAACGCGTCATCTTCCTGATCGGGCCCGTTGAAGACTACATGGCCAACCTGGTTGCGGCGCAACTGCTGTTCCTTGAAGCGGAAAACCCGGACAAGGATATCCATCTTTATATCAACTCACCCGGCGGTTCGGTGACTGCAGGCATGTCGATCTACGACACCATGCAATTCATCAAACCAGACGTTTCCACCATCTGCATCGGCCAGGCCTGCAGCATGGGCGCTTTCCTGCTCGCCGGCGGCGCTGCGGGCAAGCGTCATTGCCTGCCTAACTCGCGCATGATGATTCACCAGCCATTGGGCGGTTTCCAGGGCCAGGCGTCGGACATCGACATCCATGCCAAGGAAATCCTCCACATTCGTTCGCGTTTGAACTCGCTGTTGGCTCATCACACCGGTCAAAGCCTCGAAACCATTGAGCGAGACACCGAGCGTGACAACTTCATGAGCGCCGAGCGTGCAGCCGAATATGGCCTGATCGACTCCGTGATCAACAAGCGTCAAATGCCTGCCTGAGCCACTCAAAATGCAGGTGGTTGGGATGACCGGCCGCCTGCGGGCTTGAAAAAGCCCGCAATTGCCTTCATCTTGTGTTGCAAGCCTATCGGATTTGGATCGATCGAATGACTGACACCCGCAACGGCGAGGACAACGGCAAACTGCTTTATTGCTCTTTCTGTGGCAAAAGCCAACATGAAGTACGCAAATTGATTGCCGGCCCCTCGGTCTTCATTTGCGACGAGTGCGTCGACCTGTGCAATGACATCATCCGCGAGGAGGTGCAGGAAGCCCAGGCCGAAAGCAGCGCGCATAAGTTGCCTTCGCCTAAAGAAATCAGCGGCATCCTTGACCAATATGTAATTGGTCAGGAGCGTGCGAAAAAGGTATTGGCCGTAGCGGTTTACAACCACTACAAGCGCCTCAACCAGCGTGACAAAAAGAATGACGAGGTCGAACTCGGCAAGAGCAACATCCTGCTGATCGGCCCGACAGGCTCGGGTAAGACCCTGCTTGCCGAAACCCTGGCCCGTTTGCTGAACGTTCCGTTCACCATCGCCGACGCAACCACCCTTACCGAGGCGGGTTACGTGGGGGAGGATGTCGAGAACATTATTCAGAAGTTGTTGCAGAAGTGCGACTACGATGTCGAAAAGGCCCAGATGGGCATTGTCTACATCGATGAAATCGACAAGATTTCCCGCAAGTCCGACAACCCGTCCATCACCCGGGACGTATCCGGTGAGGGCGTGCAGCAGGCCTTGCTCAAGTTGATCGAAGGTACGGTCGCTTCCGTTCCGCCCCAGGGTGGTCGCAAGCATCCGCAGCAGGAGTTCCTGCAGGTCGACACCCGTAACATCCTGTTCATCTGCGGTGGTGCGTTCTCCGGCCTGGAAAAGGTCATTCAGAACCGTTCCACTCGTGGCGGCATCGGTTTCAATGCCGAAGTGCGCAGCAAGGAGGAAGGTAAGAAGGTCGGTGAATCCCTGCGTGAAGTCGAGCCTGACGATCTGGTCAAGTTTGGTCTGATCCCGGAATTCGTCGGTCGTCTGCCGGTTCTGGCGACGCTTGACGAGCTGGATGAGGCTGCGTTGATGCAGATCCTGACCGAGCCGAAGAATGCTCTGACCAAGCAGTATGCCAAGCTGTTCGAAATGGAAGGTGTAGACCTGGAGTTCCGTTCCGACGCGCTGAAGTCGGTGGCCAAGCGTGCCCTGGAGCGTAAGACCGGTGCCCGTGGGTTGCGCTCGATTCTCGAAGGCGTATTGCTCGACACGATGTACGAAATCCCCTCGCAGTCCGAGGTGAGTAAAGTCGTGATCGACGAAAGTGTCATAGAAGGCAAGTCCAAGCCACTGTATATCTACGAAAACAGTGAGCCGGCTGCCAAGGCCGCACCGGACGCTTAAGCGTCCTGCTGCTGGAACAAAGGAGGGGCCTTCGGGCCCCTTTGCTTTTATGTGGCGAGGGGATTTATCCCCTCGCCACATAGCGTTGTGTATAACTTTTATTTCTTTTAACCGTCTGGCATTTGCCTTAGCGCTTGTTTTTTTTCAAGGCTGCCCCCATCTTGGTTTCAAGCTTACTTCCATCTGTTTCCGGCCTTGTGGCCGCCGTTGAGGCGAAATCATGAAGACAACCATCGAATTGCCTCTCTTGCCATTGCGCGATGTCGTGGTATATCCGCACATGGTTATCCCGCTGTTCGTGGGGCGCGAGAAGTCCATCGAAGCCCTCGAGGCCGCGATGACGGGTGACAAGCAGATTCTGCTGGTGGCTCAGAGAAATCCTGCTGACGATGACCCCGGTGAAGACGCGCTTTATCGCGTAGGTACCATTGCAACGGTTCTGCAATTGCTCAAGCTGCCCGACGGCACCGTCAAGGTCCTGGTCGAAGGCGAGCAGCGCGGGGCGGTCGAGCGTTTCAGCGAAGTGAACGGCCATTGCCGCGCCGAAGTGTCACTGATCGACGAAGCCGACGTACCCGAGCGTGAGTCGGAGGTGTTCGTCCGCAGCCTGTTGTCCCAGTTCGAACAATATGTGCAGTTGGGCAAGAAAGTGCCCGCTGAGGTGCTGTCGTCGCTGAACAGCATCGATGAGCCCGGCCGGCTGGTCGATACGATGGCTGCTCACATGGCGCTCAAGATCGAGCAGAAACAGGAAATCCTCGAGATCATCGATCTGTCCGCCCGCGTCGAACACGTGCTGGCATTGCTCGATGGCGAGATCGATCTGCTGCAGGTTGAAAAGCGCATTCGTGGTCGCGTCAAGAAACAAATGGAGCGTAGCCAGCGCGAGTACTACCTGAATGAGCAGATGAAGGCCATTCAGAAAGAGCTGGGCGATGGCGACGAAGGCCATAATGAAATCGAAGAGCTTAAAAAACGCATCGATGCCGCTGGTTTGCCCAAGGATGCTCTCGCCAAGGCCCAGGCCGAGCTGAACAAGCTCAAGCAGATGTCGCCGATGTCCGCGGAAGCCACCGTGGTGCGCTCCTACATCGACTGGCTGGTACAGGTGCCGTGGAAAGCCCAGAGCAAGGTGCGTCTGGACCTGGCCCGTGCCGAAGACATCCTCGACGCCGACCATTACGGCCTGGAGGAGGTCAAGGAACGCATCCTCGAATACCTCGCCGTACAAAAGCGCGTGAAGAAAATTCGTGGTCCTGTGCTGTGCCTGGTTGGTCCTCCCGGGGTCGGTAAAACCTCCCTGGCGGAGTCGATTGCCCATGCGACCAATCGCAAGTTCGTGCGAATGGCCCTTGGCGGCGTGCGTGACGAAGCGGAAATCCGTGGTCATCGCCGTACCTACATCGGTTCGATGCCAGGAAGATTGATTCAAAAGATGACAAAGGTCGGCGTGCGCAATCCGCTGTTCCTTCTGGACGAAATCGACAAGATGGGCAGCGATATGCGTGGCGATCCTGCTTCCGCATTGCTCGAAGTGCTCGATCCGGAGCAGAACCACAACTTCAACGACCATTATCTGGAAGTCGACTACGACTTGTCGGATGTGATGTTCCTGTGTACCTCCAACTCCATGAACATCCCGCCAGCGTTGCTGGACCGTATGGAGGTGATTCGTCTGCCGGGCTACACCGAGGACGAGAAGATCAACATCGCCGTCAAATACCTTTCGCCGAAGCAGATCCAGGCCAATGGTCTGAAAAAAGGCGAACTGGAATTCGATGAGGAAGCGATTCGCGACATCATCCGTTACTACACCCGCGAAGCTGGTGTGCGGGGCCTGGAGCGTCAGATTGCCAAGGTCTGCCGCAAGGCGGTCAAGGAACATGCGCTGGAAAAACGCTTTGCGGTCAAGGTCACTTCCGACCTGCTGGAGCACTTCCTGGGCGTACGCAAATTCCGCTACGGCCTGGCCGAGCAGCAGGATCAGATCGGTCAGGTGACCGGCCTGGCGTGGACTCAGGTGGGTGGCGAGTTGTTGACCATCGAAGCCGCCGTGGTACCGGGCAAAGGGCAACTGATCAAGACCGGTTCCCTGGGCGATGTGATGGTCGAGTCGATCACTGCGGCGCAGACGGTCGTTCGCAGCCGTGCCCGGAGCCTGGGCATTCCCCTGGACTTCCATGAGAAGCGCGACACGCATATCCACATGCCTGAGGGGGCGACGCCTAAAGACGGTCCTAGCGCCGGCGTAGGCATGTGCACGGCCCTGGTGTCGGCATTGACCGGCATTCCGGTCCGCGCCGACGTTGCCATGACCGGTGAAATCACCCTGCGTGGGCAGGTACTGGCGATTGGCGGGTTGAAGGAAAAACTGCTGGCGGCACACCGTGGCGGAATCAAGATCGTGATCATTCCAGAGGAGAATGTGCGCGATCTGAAAGAAATTCCTGACAATATCAAGCAGGATCTTCAGATCAAACCGGTTAAATGGATTGACGAAGTCCTGCAAATTGCGCTGCAATACGCGCCGGAGCCCTTGCCGGATGTGGCTCCGGAGATTGTCGCGAAAGATGAGAAGCGAGAGTCTGACTCTAAGGAAAGAATTAGCACGCATTAATACGCATTTGCCTGGGGGGCTTCCTTGACAGTTTTTTAGAGCCCTTGTTATAAAGCGGCTCTTAAGTGTCTGTAGGCCATTCAGCACTCGTTTTTGCTTTCACCAAAAAAACTTAGAATCATCTCAAATAGATATAAGGGGACTTAGAGTGAACAAGTCGGAACTGATTGATGCTGTCGCTGCATCCGCTGATATCCCGAAAGCTGCTGCTGGCCGCGCGCTGGACGCTGTAATCGAATCCATCACTGGTGCTCTCAAGGCTGGCGACTCCGTTGTTCTGGTTGGTTTCGGTACCTTCGCCGTTACCGATCGTCCAGCTCGTACCGGTCGCAACCCACAGACCGGTCAAGCACTGCAGATCGCTGCTGCCAAGAAGCCTGGCTTCAAGGCCGGTAAAGCACTGAAAGACGCCGTTAACTAAGTTTCATTGAGTTTATCCGGGTCGGGGTCATGCCTGGCTTGGCAGCGGAGCGGTAGTGGGATCGGTTTCAACCGATCTGTCGTACCAGGGCTCGCGGGTTCGAGCCCGGTCCGCTCCGCCAGTTACGAGAAGGCGCATCCTCGGATGCGCCTTTCTTCTATCCGGATTCTACCCACGCTCCACGGTTGCCTAATTTGAAGTTCAACCGTTTCTGGGGGACGCATGCTGCAGAATATCAGGGACAATTCACAAGGCTGGATTGCCAAGACCATCATCGGGGTCATCGTCGCATTGATGGCGTTGACCGGTTTCGATGCCATTTTCAAAGCCACCACCCACAGCAATGACGCGGCCAAGGTCAACGGCGAGAACATCAGCCAGAACGAGCTGAGTCAGGCGGTCGACATGCAACGCCGCCAGCTCATGCAACAGTTGGGCAAGGACTTCGACGCCTCCCTGCTGGATGAAAAGATGCTTCGCGATTCAGCGCTCAAGGGCCTGATCGATCGCAAGTTGCTGCTGCAAGGCGCCCACGATGCGAAGTTCGCTTTTTCCGAAGCCGCGCTGGACCAGGTGATCCTGCAGACGCCTGAGTTCCAGGTGGAGGGCAAGTTCAGCCCGGAACGTTTCGACCAGGTGATTCGCCAGCTGGGTTACAGCCGCCTGCAATTCCGCCAGATGCTGGCCCAGGAAATGCTGATCGGCCAACTGCGCGCCGGCTTGGCCGGAAGCGGTTTCGTGACCGATGCCCAGGTGTTGGCGTTTGCCCGTCTGGAAAAACAGACCCGCGATTTCGCCACCCTGACCCTCAAGGCTGATCCTTCGGCAGTGAAGCTGACCGATGACGAGGTCAAGGCCTATTACGACAAGCACGCCAAGGAATTCATGACCCCCGATCAGGTGGTGATCGATTACCTGGAGCTGAAGAAAGCCGCTTTCTTCGATCAGGTCAGCGTCAAGGATGAAGACCTGCAAGCGGCGTATCAGAAAGAAATCGCCAACCTGTCCGAACAGCGTCGGGCCGCCCACATCCTGATCGAAGTGAACGACAAGGTCACCGAAGCCCAGGCCAAGGCGAAGATCGAGGAAATCCAGGCTCGCCTGGCCAAGGGTGAATCGTTTGAAGCCCTGGCGAAGGAGTTCTCCCAGGATCCGGGTTCGGCCAACAATGGCGGTGACCTTGGCTATGCCGGTCCAGGTGTCTACGATCCGGCGTTCGAAAAGGCGCTGTATGCGTTGAGCAAGGATCAGGTTTCGGCACCGGTGCGCACCGATTTCGGTTTGCACCTGATCAAGCTGCTGGGTGTCGAAGCATCTGAAGTGCCAACCTTCGCCAGCCTCAAGGACAAGTTGACCCGCGAGCTGAAAGCCCAGCAGGTGGAGCAGCGTTTCGTCGAGGCGACCAAGCAGCTGGAAGATGCTTCGTTCGAAGCTTCCGATCTGGCGCAGCCGGCCCAGGACCTGAAACTCACCGTTCACACGTCGGCGCCGTTCGGTCGCGAAGGTGGGGATGGGATCGCGGCGAATCGCGCTGTCGTCGCGGCCGCGTTCAGCCCGGAAGTGCTGGATGAAGGTGCCAACAGCACCGCCATCGAGCTGGATCCGGAAACCGTGGTGGTGCTGCGTGCCAAGGAACATCGCAAGCCCGAGCAACTGCCGCTGGAAAGCGTGGCTGCGGCCATCCGTACCCAGTTGGCCAAGGAGCACGCCATCGAGGCCGCCAAGACCCGGGCCGACGAGCTGATCGCCAGCCTGCGCGAAGGTAAGACGCCGCTGGCCAAGGCTGTCGACGGTCAAAGCTGGAAGGTCGTCGAGGCGGCGACTCGCAACCAGGAAGGTATCGAACCTACGGTGCTGCAGGCATTGTTCCGCATGCCAAAACCCGAGTCCAAGGACAAGCCGACGTTTACCAGCGTGACCTTGCCCGACGGCAACCTGATGCTGGTGCAACTGCGTGGCGTGAATGAAGCCGCGGCACCGACCGACGCGGAGAAGGCCGAATATCGCCGCTATCTCGCGTCCCGTGTTGGCCAGCAGGACTTTGCGGCTTATCGCAAGCAGCTGGAAAGCGAGGCGGACATCAAGCGTTTCTGATGTCCTGATGGCTTGCCAAAAAAAGACCCCGGCCGAAAAACCGGGGTCTTTTTGTGTCTGCTTATTGCTAAATGACAGGATGTTCATCGGCCCACTGGATTTACGTCTTTTTCCCGCAAACAACCCCCAGTAGACTTGTAACCCCTTTGAGACACGAATACCCACGCTGCCGGTGGGCGTTCTGTTGCACAATACGCCCCCGGACCGTTTTCCTCAGGATGTTCAATGTTCAGATCATTTCACATGCGCACCGTCGGACTGGCACTGATGCTGGTCGCCGCAGCCGGTTGCTCGTCGAAGAAAGCCGCTATTTATGAGCATGAAAACTTCGATGATTCCGGTACGTTCTCCCGCACTTATCCGGTGAGCGACACGGTGACCTGCGAAGCCGGGCGCCGGGCCTTGCTCAGCCAGGGCTACATCATTACCAGCAGCGACCCGAAACTGGTCAGCGGTCACAAGAGTTTCCAGCAGACCGGCGATACCCACATGGAGATCAGCTTCAACCTGGTCTGTGCCGAAGACGGTGGTGCCGGACATCGTGCGACCATGTTTGCCAACGCGTTGCAGGACCAGTATGCGCTGAAGAAAGTCAACAACTCCGCCAGCTTAGGCGTGGGTGTGTTGGGTTCGGTGTCGATGCCGATCGGCTCGTCGGATGATTCGATGGTCAAGGTGGCCAGCGAAACCGTATCGGCGACCAAGTTCTACGAGCGTTTCTTTACCCTGGTGGAGATGTTCCTGCCTGCGGAAGCGAAGAAGGGCGCACCGGCTGCCGAGAAGCCCAACACTGAGCTGGGCGTTCCGGAACCCAAGGCCGAACCGGCTGCCTTGACACCCACTCCGACGCCAGCTGCGCCGGTAGCTGCCCCAGCCCCCGCCGAAGCGGCGCCGGCAGCATCGGAGCCCGTCGTACCGCCCGCGGAGCCTGCGCCGATTGCACCCAGCGAGCCCGCGCCATACGTAGGCCCGGAATCGACGCTGGAAGAGATCAAGCCACCGCCGCCCAGTGATTTGCCCCCGCCGACCGAGGCAATCCAGCCGCTGCCTTCATCCTGAGAATCCGTGGCAAGGATGTCATGCCTTGTCACACCTCCATAGGTTGATTTCCCATCGTTGTGCTACGTTTAAAACATGAAGCCTTTGCTTCATGTTTTGTTCATAAAGCAGCTTTATTCTGACACCAAGGCCATCAGGCGTCGGTTCAACGATATGGGAAGGATTCAAAATGGATGATTATCAGGAAGAGCTGCTGGAATATCAGGCCTACGAGCTGGATCCGTTGGAGCCCGCCGAGGATGCGACGGAGTTGTAACACCCGCTGCAGGTTATAGCGTCAAGCCGAGCCCTTTAAGCTCTATTGGCCTTTTGGCTGCGACGAAACTCTCCCGGTGTCTGGCCATTCCAGCGTTTGAAAGCGCGCTGGAATGCCTCGGCTGAAGCGAAGCCCAGCAAGTAGGCGATTTCTCCGAACGCCAGTTCGGTGTCTCGAATATAGGTCATGGCCAGGTCGCGGCGCGTATCATTGAGGATCGCGCGAAATTGCGTGCCTTCCTCTGCCAGTTTGCGGCGCAGTGTCCAGGTCGGCAGCTTCAGGCGCGCCGCCACTTCTTCCAGATCGGGTTCCCGGCCACCGTTGAGCAACGGCCCAAGCAGTTGAGTGATGCGTTCGCGCAGGCTGCGGGTGCGGGTGAGTTGTTCCAGTTCCCGTTCACACAGTTGAACCAAGTGCCGCCAAGTGCTCGGGCAATGCTGCGGGTTGCGTCGGGCAAGGTCATCCAGGCCCAGGCGCAGCTGGTTCTGGTCGGCACCGAACAGGATCGGGCAATCGCCGAGCGTACGGTAGGCTTCCAGGTAAGCCGGTGCCTCGAATTCGATCTCGATGCGCTCGGCCCGTAACGGGGTGCCGCCTACGCTGGACAACTGCTGGAGCCAGCCAGCAACGATCGAATCCACGACGAAACGGTTATAGGCGTTATAGGGGCTGATGGAATAGAACCGCAGCCAGGCGCCCCGGGCGTCCTCGTGAAAACTCGATTGGCCACGATAGTTGGAGCCATACAACGGCTCGAAGCGGATCAAGCAACGTGCCGCTTCGCGTACCGTCGGAGCCTGGGCCGCGGTGACGCCAGCGAGGCCGGCCTGGCTCAAGCGGCTGAGCTGACCCATGCGCAGGCCCAAGGCAGCATCCTGGGTCAGCTGGATCGCAGCGTAACCGAGGCGCATATAGCGTGGAATCGATAATCGGGCCCCGGGCTCGGCCAGGCGTGCGGTGTCGAGACCGTACTGTTCGAGCAGGGGCTGGGGATCCTGGCCATGGCTGGCTACCGCATCGGCCAGGCTATGGACGAAGCCCACGGACAAGTCGCCCAGGCGCATCGGCTTCATGCTCACAACCACAGGTTCAGCAGGCGGGCGCCACGGGCTTCGCCGTCGGGGAAATGCTGGCCGTTGTGGCTGATGAAACTCTGGCCGGCGCTGCCGTTGTCCCAGAACTGGCCGCGTAGAAACACGCTGACACCGCCCTTGGCCTGGCTGATGGGCAGTTGACTGGTCAGCGTCAGGCGGTGCCAGGCCTGGCCTTCGCTCATTTCACCGGGCTTGAGGCTCACCTCGCTCGGTGTGGACAGGCCTTTATAGCCGTTCCAGGGTTTGTTCCAGGTGTCGCGCCCGCTGATGAAGGCGGGGACCGCGATCAGTTGTGCGCCCTGATCGTTGAGCTGTCGGTAGTAACGCGGATACCAACTGTCGCTGCCGATCAGCACGCCCAGGCGCCCGGCGGGGGTATCGACGACGCGGAGGGCGTCCTGGCGGTCGGCCTCCAGCACATCCCGTTGTTCGAACACCGGATGCTGTTGACGCTGGGGCTGCCCGAGCGGTCGACCGTCGCTGCCAAACACCAGGCTGCTGTTGTACAGCGCGCCGCGGCCGATCTTCAGTTCACCTTCGCTGACGCTGGGGTCGGGCAATACGATGGAGCCGGCCACCAGGGTTACGCCGAACTCCCGGGCCAGCCCGCCAAACATGGCCTGGTAGTCGCGGGCCATGGTGTCGGCTTTCATCCGCAGGTACGCATCGTCCAGGCGGTTGTCGCCTTGGGCACCGAACAATCCCCGGATGAACGCCAGCGGGTTGCTGATTGCCAGCCAGTTCATGGCTTCCTTCAAGGTGCCAGCCTGATACAGCTCGTCTTTTTCTCCGCTGATCATCAACCAGGTGCCGATGTGTTCGGGCAGGACCACGACGGTTTTGTCGCTGAGCAACCCCAGGTCGCGAGCGGTTTGCAGGTAGGCCGCCAGTTTGCGGCGTAAATGCCCGGGGTTCTGGTAGTCGGTGGGGAACAGCTCGGGCTGGATGCCCAGCAAGTTGCCTCGATCGGCGGGAACACCCTGGTCGACCGCCAGGTCGATGCGCAGGTCCGAGAGGTAGTGCCCTGTCGGGCGATCCGCCGTCCACAGTGCATAGCTCATCAGGGCGGCAATCAGGGCCAGTGAAAACAGCAGGTACAGAAGTTTACGCATGGAGAGCAGTCAGCGGCCGTGTGCAGTTCTTACGGGGCAGGGTACGGTAAAACCTGAAATTAGCAAAAGAGAAGTCCCTGTGTGGGAGCGAGCCTGCTCGCGATGGCGGTGTGTCAGCCTGCATTGAGCTCGCTGGTCCGGCGCTATCGCGAGCAGGCTCGCTCCCACATTGGGCAATGGTCAGGCTTTCACATTCAGTGACTCTTGGCCTTTCTGATCCGCAGCATGATCACCAACATGATCAACAGCACCGGTGGTGCCATGCCGAGCAATGCTTCGCGCGCCGACAGATCCGCACCCAGCGTATGCAACCCGCTATAGACCAGTTTGAACAGGTTGATCAGGTAGTAGGTGATGGCAATGATCGACAACCCTTCCACCGCACGCTGGATCTTCACCTGTGCATCGGCCCGTGCATTGAGGCTGCGCAGAATCTCCGCGTTCTGGTCTTCCATTTCCACTTGTACCCGAGCCTGGAGCAGGTCACCCAGGTTGGCAACGCTCATGGCCAGTTGTTCCAGGCGTTGCTCGGTCGCCGAGCAGTAGCGCACCGTCGGCTTGAAACGTCGTTCGATAAACACACCCAGTCTCTGGCAGTCGCCCAGATGGCTCTCACGCAACTCACCCAGGCGCTCGAACACCAGTTGGGCGTAGGCCCGGGTCGCGCTGAAACGGTGGCGATTTTTCACCGAACTGCCGACGATCTGGCGAGACAGTTGCGCGATGTCCTCCAGCAAGGCTTTGGCATGCACGCCGCTGGCGTTGGCGTTGCGTTCGGAGAGTGTCACCAGGCTGCGGTCGAACTCGTTCAACTGCGGGTCCAGCGTCTTGGCGATGCTGAGGGACAAGGACGCCATCATGCGATAGGTTTCGATTTCGAGCAGGCGCCGGATCATGCGTCCCTGTCGATAGGCGTTGAGTCGCCGATTGATAAACAGGAAGCGGTTGGTGCCGTCCTCGGTGAGGCGAAAATCGCTCCAGACCACGGCGTCGCCACCCCCCACGCTCGAGCCGCAGGGATCCTTGAAACCGTAGCCGGACAGGTCGAGGCCGTCTTCCGAACGCACCACCACCTGGACCGAATTGATGATCTGTGGAGCGTGACCTTCGATACCTTGCGCCAGGCATTCTGGCAGCGTGGTCCACTGCAATTCGTGACTGGCGGCGGGCACCACCAGGGTCAGGGTGAAGAACTCGGCATGACGTTCCCACTTGAGCGGGTGGCCGTCGATCCGAGTGATGCCCTGGGCGGCTTGATCCACCATGCTGTCGGGACATAGCCGCTCGAGCAGGGCCGTGCATTGGGCGTTATCGCCCAGGAACGCCAGATGGAAGACATGGGCCGGTTCGTCGAAGTACAGCGACGGACGAGCGTGCAGTTCGTTGTGCAGGATCTTTCGCTGGGGATGCATGCTAGCGGCCTGTGTGGTTTGAATTGTTTTTCTGTTCAGCCGCGTGGGCCACTGAGCATAGGACTGGCCCATCCCACCGGGAGTCACCGGGGTTTGCTCCTCCATTGGTACTGGATCGCTGCACATTTAGATCAATAAGTTGTCAGTTTCGGTCATTGAGCGCGGTGGTCCCGGCTTTTAGGCTGTGGGGCATGACTGAGGGAGGCCGCAGAGCTTCCGCATTTTCCGTGATCGCCCGTTGTGGAGTTACCCAATGACCGCCCTTCATTACCCGCATCTGCTGGCCCCGTTGGACCTGGGTTTTACCACGTTGCGCAACCGTGCCCTGATGGGGTCGATGCACACGGGTCTTGAGGAAAAACCCGGTGGTTTCGAGCGCATGGCGGCGTATTTTGCCGAACGTGCCCGTGGTGGCGTGGGCCTGATGGTGACCGGCGGGATCGCGCCGAACGACGAGGGCGGCGTGTACTCCGGCGCCGCCAAGCTGACCACCGAGGAAGAAGCGCTCAAGCACCGGATCGTCACCCAGGCCGTTCACGAGGCCGGTGGCAAGATCTGCATGCAGATTCTCCACGCCGGACGCTACGCCTACAGCCCGAAGCAAGTGGCGCCGAGCGCGATCCAGGCGCCGATCAATCCGTTCAAGCCCAAGGAACTGGACGAGAAAGGGATCGAGAAACAGATCAGCGACTTCGTCACCTGCTCGATGCTGGCCCAACAGGCTGAATACGATGGCGTGGAGATCATGGGCTCGGAAGGTTATTTCATTAACCAGTTCCTGGCGGCCCACACCAACCACCGGACCGACCGCTGGGGCGGCAGCTACGAAAACCGCATGCGCCTGCCGGTGGAAATCGTACGTCGGGTACGCGAGGCGGTAGGGCCGAACTTCATCATCATTTTTCGCCTGTCGATGCTCGACCTGGTGGAAGGCGGCAGCACCTGGGAGGAAATCGTCCAGTTGGCCAAGGCCGTCGAACAGGTTGGCGCGACGATTATCAACACCGGTATCGGCTGGCATGAGGCACGCATTCCCACCATCGCCACCAAGGTTCCCCGGGCGGCATTCAGCAAGGTCACGGCCAAGCTGCGCGGTTCGGTGAGTATTCCGCTGATCACCACCAACCGCATCAATACGCCGGAAGTGGCCGAGCAGATCCTCGCTGAAGGTGATGCCGACATGGTCTCCATGGCACGGCCGTTCCTGGCGGATCCGGATTTCGTCAACAAGGCTGCCGCTGGCCGGGCGGATGAAATCAATACCTGCATCGGCTGCAACCAGGCGTGCCTCGACCACACCTTCGGCGGCAAACTCACCAGTTGCCTGGTGAACCCGCGGGCCTGCCATGAAACCGAGCTCAACTATCTGCCGGTCACCCAGGTGAAGAAAATTGCCGTAGTCGGTGCCGGGCCGGCGGGTTTGTCCGCGGCCACGGTGGCGGCCGAGCGCGGTCATCAGGTGACGCTGTTCGATTCGGCCAGCGAGATCGGCGGGCAGTTCAACGTCGCCAAGCGCGTGCCGGGCAAGGAAGAGTTCTTCGAGACCCTGCGTTACTTCAATCGCAAACTGCAGACCACCCATGTCGAGCTGTGCCTGAACACCCGCGTGGATGTGGAACAATTGGTGGCGGGCGGTTACGACGAGATCATCCTTGCCACGGGGATCGCGCCGCGGCTGCCGGCAATTCCCGGTGTGGAACATGCCAAGGTGCTCAGCTACCTGGACGTGCTGCTGCAGCGCAAGCCGGTGGGCCGCAGCGTGGCGGTGGTCGGGGCCGGGGGAATCGGTTTTGATGTGTCGGAGTTCCTGGTGCACCAGGGCGTCGCCACCAGCCAGGACCGCGAGGCGTTCTGGAAGGAATGGGGAATCGACACCCGGCTCCAGGCACGCGGCGGTGTGGCCGGGATCAAGGCCGAGCCCCATGCGCCGGCGCGGCAGGTGTTCCTGTTGCAGCGCAAGACCTCCAAGGTCGGCGACGGCCTGGGCAAGACCACCGGCTGGATTCACCGCACCGGGCTGAAGAACAAGCAGGTGCAGATGCTCAACGGTGTCGAGTACCTGAAGATCGACGACGAAGGTCTGCACATCCGTATCGGTGACAGCGGCGAGCCGCAGGTGCTGGCCGTGGACAACGTCGTGATCTGCGCCGGCCAGGATCCGCTGCGTGAACTGCAGGAAGGTCTGGAAGCGGCAGGGCAGAGCGTCCACCTCATCGGCGGAGCCGACGTAGCGGCGGAGCTGGACGCCAAGCGGGCCATCAACCAGGGTTCGCGGTTGGCGGCGCAGTTGTAAGGGGGCGCAGATCCCCTGTGGGAGCGAGCCTGCTCGCGATGACGGCGGCACATCCGACATTTCTGTCGACTGGACCACCGCTATCGCGAGCAGGCTCGCTCCCACAGGGGGATGTGGTGAGGCTGAATCTGCGGCCATCCGTGACCGCCTGTTAGAATGCGGGCCTCTTCGCGTCGGGCCTGCTCGCAATGCTTCTTCCTGCCCTTGATTGGCACCCCAACCCTAAACTCGAACTCCTGCATCTGGATTGGCTCACCCGCGCCGGTGTCGAAGTGGCGGCGTTGCGCCTGGACCGGATCGATCCCCTGATCAGCGGCAACAAGTGGTTCAAGCTGGTTCACCATGTGCGCGCCGCACACGAGGCCGGCGCCGAGGGGATCATGAGCCTGGGCGGTGCCTATTCCAACCACCTGCACGCGCTGGCTGCCGCTGGCAAACGCTTTGGTTTTCCAACGGTCGGCCTGCTGCGTGGTCAGCCCCGGGAAACGCCGACGGTGCTCGATCTGCAAGCATTCGGCATGGATCTGCACTGGTTGGGGTACGGCGGTTATCGGGAACGGCATGCCGCGGATTTCTGGGAACCTTGGCAGGCGCGTTACCCCCATCTGCACCCGGTGCCCGAGGGCGGCTCAGGCTTGCCGGGCGCGCAGGGCTGTGTGGCCTGGGTGAGCAGCGCCCGTGAACAACTGGCGGCATTGGGGTGGACGGGCTATCACGGCTGGTGGCTGGCGTGCGGCACCGGCACATCGCTGGCGGGGCTGGTATTGGCCGAAGCGGGCGCGCATCCGGTCCATGGTGTGCTCGCGGTGCCCGAGGACCACGGCGTGGCGCAGCAGGTCGAAAGCATCGTGCGCGAGGCGGGCATTGTCGATCCACGTTATGAGCTGCTCGACGGCAGCCGTGGCGGCTTCGCCCGGGTCGATGCATCACTGAGCGCGTTCATCGATGCCACTGACGCAATCGAACTGGAGCCGCTCTATACCGGCAAGGCGCTGATGATGCTCAAGTCGCAAGTGGAAGCAGGCCGGTTTGCCCAAGGCACGCGCTTGATCTTCGTCCACACCGGCGGCTTGCAAGGCCGCCGGGGGTGGGAGTGAGCGCTGTCAGCCGCGCTTTGGCATCATTCGCAGCAGCGTGTTGTCGCGCACGATGTAGTGGTGATAGAGCCCCGCCAGGGCGTGCAGGCCGATCAACCAGTAGCCGATGGTGCCGCCCAGTACGTGCCAGCCTTCCAGCCGTTTGGCGAAGTCCTTGTCCTGATCGATCAACAGCGGCAGATCGAAACCGTAGAACATCACTTGATGCCCTTCCGCGCTGGTGATCAGCCAGCCCAGCAGCGGCATGGCAATCATGAACAGGTACAGCGCCCAGTGCATCAGGCGCGCAAGGACGGTCTGCCAGACAGGTGAAGCCGGAAAGATGGCCGGTGCCTTGCCCACGCTGCGGGCGAACAGGCGCAGCCAGACCAGCAGGAACACCGTCAGGCCGAGCATGAAATGCGCTTCCTTGATCAAGGTTCGACCGCCGCTGCCCTTGGGGAAGATCCCGCGAAACTCAATGCAGGCATAAACCACAGCCAGCAGCACCAGCATCAACCAGTGCAAGGTCACCGTGACGGTACTGTAGCGGTTTTCGGAATTCTTCCAGGGCATGCGGGGTCTCTCCAGACATCAGGGTAAAGCGCCGTCTCGAGCGGCGTTGTGGTGTTACTTTAAGCCCGTTTCGCTGGGTTTGCATGAGTCAGATCAGGTTTTGTCCGTACGGCCCCGGTTTCCGGCCGCCGGGCCGCCCATCACGGTATTCGGTGCGACGTCAGGGCGTTGTGTCGGGAGGGTTCAGAAGCCAGTCGAACAGCAGCCTGACGTCGGTATTGCCCGGCGCCGGTTTTGACGGCGCCATGACGCGCCCGCCACCGCTATCGATACCGCCCGGGCACAGCACCGGCCGGTCGGGGTCGCCGTCGAGAAAACTGACCAGCACTTCACTGCCGGCCATCAGGCGCGGGCTGTCATGGCGGCTCAACCGCGACATGGGCAAGGGAATGCCTTCGTCATCCGGGCTCCACAAGCTGACACGGACCTGACCGCGCTCATCGGCTACCGCCGGCTGCCCGGCGGGGCCGAGCACGTGCGCCACGTGGTAGCCGGGAATGCTCGGCCTGGGGTGCTTGAGGGCGGGCCTGAACACGGTGGACCAGGGGATGGCCGAGAATTTGTTGCGATAGTCCCTGGCCGACGACACGGACGGCTGACTCGCTTCCAGGATCGAAAACTGGCGCCCGCGATGCTGGACCTCGATGACCAGCCATTGATCGTTGAACGTCGATACCGGGTGCTCGCCGATCTGCACGATATGGCCGCTGCGCAGGGCCGGTTGAGTGCTGTGGCCGTGGATTTCCCGTTGCCGGCAGCGCAGGCGCTCCAGGTTCCGGCGCCCGATCTGATAAGCATGAGCCAACGCGGGGTTGCTCCGCATCGCCTCGTGATCGGTGCCGTTGAACCCATGATTCGCTGCGCTGGTTTCGGCGGGTGTCATTGCCCGCTCGGCGAAGCGGGCGGGCAGGGCAGGCGTCGTCGGGTGATGACGCTGATACAGCCGCTCGAGTGCCGGTTGTTCATCGGCTTGCGTACGCAGTGTCAGCTCGACCGCCGGTGTCGGGAAGCTCTTGGGATCTTCGGCAAACACCAGGACATGGCCGGATGGGGAGTGTTCGAAGTGGTAGTGAATGCCTTCTTGCTCACATAGCCGTTGCAGCAGCTCCAGGTCGCTTTCCTCGTACTGGATACAGAACGGACGGGATGGGTACTGGCCGTGGGGCAGTTCGAAACGGTAGCTGTGAGCGGGCAGCGCGTTGTCGTCCAGCAGCCGTTGCAGCACTTGTACGACGCTGAGCTGATGGAAAACCCGTCGCCTCGGGCCATGTTCCAGGCGCTGGAGATGGGGAACCAGCGTCAGGCGATAGCCGATACGGTGCGGTGCATGGGCGCTCAGGCTGACGCTGTGGACGATGCCATGTACACCGGATTCGCCGTCCAGGCGCAGGAACGCCGCTTGCCCCAGCAGCGTGTCGGGATTGATGGGCGGCGCGAGGCCGATCAGTTCGAGGTCGAAGCGGTACGGCTGGTTGAGGGCCTCTCTACCGCTGAACCGCAGCACTTGCAGGCGCAAGTCGCTTTGCGTGAGTGTCAGGCTGAAGGGGCTTTCCGTGTCGTTGCGCATCGCGGTGCTTACTTGAAGAGAAGAAGCCGCGAGGGTACGAAACCGCGGGGCGAAAGGGTGCTCCCGAATCGCTATTTCGGAAACGGCCTACAGCACGTTGTGAAAATGTCGATTCGTCGGGGCGCATTTTTTGGTCGATCAGCCGGTTTAGGCCGTATAAACTTGCGCCACAGCGCCGGCCGGCAGATGTCTTGGCGCGTCAGACAAGAGAGTGAGTGATGGGCGCACAGTGGAAGGTTAAACACAAAGAGGCGGCTGCCAACGCCAAGGGCAAGATCTTCGGCAAGCTGGTGAAGGAAATCACCATTGCCGCGCGCAACGGTGCCGATGTGGCGACCAATGCACACCTGCGGCTGGTGGTCGAGCAGGCGAAGAAGGCCTCGATGCCCCGCGAGACCCTGGAGCGTGCGATCAAGAAAGGTTCGGGCCAACTCGGCGAAACGGTGCAGTACCACCGTGTGACCTACGAAGGGTTTGCGCCACACCAGGTGCCGCTGATCGTGGAGTGCGTGACCGACAACATCAATCGTACCGTGGCTGAAATCCGCGTCGCGTTCCGCAAGGGCCAGTTGGGCGCTTCGGGTTCGGTGGCCTGGGACTTCAACCATGTCGGCATGATCGAGGCCGCCCCGGACAGCCCTGACGCCGATCCGGAAATGGCCGCCATCGAGGCCGGTGCCCAGGATTTCGAACCGGGCGAAGAGGGTGCCACGCTGTTCATCACCGATGCCGCCGACCTCGATGCCGTGCAGAAAGCGCTGCCGGCCCAGGGCTTTACGGTGTTGTCCGCCAAGCTGGGCTACCAGCCGAAGAACCCGGTCAGCGGCCTGACCGACGAGCAGATGGCCGAGGTCGAAGCGTTCCTTGAAGGCCTCGACAACCACGATGACGTGCAGGATATGTTTGTCGGGTTGGCGGGTTAAAGGGATTCCCTGAAGGGCGAATGTCTTTGTGGCGAGGGCAAAAAGCCCCTCCCCACAAAGACAAGCTGCGTTCGATCAGCCGGTGGTCAAGCAGCCGGCCAATACCCGCTCGATCTCCTCGAACCCCGGCCGCGCCAGCACGTCTGGCTGGCAGCAATGTGCCTTCAACGCCTGTAGCGTTGCAAGCTGCACGTCATCGCTCCCCGGCTCGATCCGCGCCAGCAATTCACCGAGCAGAATCCCGAAGGCCCGCACTTCGATGCGTTGCAATGCGCGGGTCTGCGGGGTGTCTGCGGTGGCGTGGAAAGACGCTGCGCCAAAATCCCCCAGCAGGCATTCGCCCTGGTCGTTGTAAAGGATGTTGTGCCCGTACAAATCCCCGTGGGTGATGCCCTGGCAGTGCAGGTGTGCCGCCACCGAGGCGATGCCCCGGGCGATACGCAAGGCTGCGGTGGCGCTCAAGCGCAACGTGTCGGCATACACATCGCGGGTGCAGGAGGCCAGGCTCGGCAGCCCGGCCAGGTTTCGATAGCTGGGCTCGATCAGCGTCATGACCAGCCCGGCCTGTTCTTCGGGATGTCCGGCGACCTGGCCCAACACTTCAATCAGGTTAGGGTGCCGGCCCGCGGTGATGCAGGCATGCATCTCATGCAGGGGAGAGCCGTCGCTGGTCATCTCGCCCTTGTACATCTTCACCGCGACGTTTCGCGCCGGTTGGCCGGCTGGTTGCCATAGCGCCTGACGGATCACCCCCGAGGCGCCTTCGCCCAACTGTTTTTGCAGGCTCAGTTGCGTCCAGTCGATGGGTGTCGTGCTGTGCAGCGCGGCGTCGTCGGCTTGGGTTTCCAGTGGGTTACCGGCGTAGGCGAGCCAACTGAGGCGGGGCAGTTCCAATAACCATTGCGGCAGATCGACCAATTGATTGGCGGCAATACGCAGCAGCTCAAGTCGGTGACACTGGGCCAGGCTGGCGGGCAATTGCTGCAAACGGTTGCCGGCCAGCATCAGTTTTTGCAGGTGTGGGCGCTGTCCCAGTTCATCCGGCAATTGGCTGATGCGATTGTCCGTGAGGATCAGCCAGCGCAGCAGCGGCGGGAGGGCCGCGGCGGGTACACGTTCGATGCGGTTGGCCTTGAAACCGACCATGGTCAACGCAGCACAACGGCCCAGGCATTCGGGCTGCTCAGTGAAGCGATTGTCCGAGCAGAACAGTACCCGCAGTCGGGTCAGCCGATGCAAGTCGTCGGGCAGGCTCTCCAATTGGTTGCCGCTGAGATTGAGGATCTCCAGGGAGTCCGCCAGGTCGAAGATTTCCTGTGGAAACTGCGTCAGGCCGCAGGCCAGGTCCAACCGGGTAATGCCTGACAGTTGGCCGGCGCGGAGTTGGGCGAGGGTGGTCATGGGAGGGGGCACCATTGATCAAGAGAAGTCCGATGCCACCTAGTTTGTTACAAAACCCTTGTGGCGAGGGGATAAATCCCCCTCACCACAAATGCCAGTTCGGCTAGCGCTCGATACTGCGGCTCCAACGCGCGTTCCACGCCGGACGCTGTTCATTGACCTGGTCCCAGTCCACTGCAATCGCTGTTTCCAGGTATTGCTTCATGGCTTCCACCTGGCCGCGGGTCTTGTCGGTGGTGGGGGTGTTGGGGTTGGACGGGATCTGGTCGCCTTCTTCCAGGGCAATGGCCTGGGCTTCGGGCGCGAGCAGGAAGGCGGCGAGTTTTTGCGCCAGCTCGGGTTGGGTGTTGTGGGCGATGGCGCATTCGGCGACGTTGAGCACCACCGCGCCTTCCTTCGGCTGCGCGTATTCCACGGGCATGCCTTTGAGTTTCAGCGCAGTCACTTGGGTTGGCGTCAGCGGGAACAGCGCCGCTTCGTCGGTCTGCAGCATTTCGGAGATCTTCGCCGAGCTGGGAATGTATTCCAGCACGTTGCGTCCCACGGTGTTCGGCCAGGCCTTGAAGCCCGGTTCGACGTTGGTCTCGTTACCACCCTGGATCCGGTTGAACATCAGGAAACCGTGCAGGCCGAAGGTGGACGAGGCCACGGACTGGAACACCAGTTTGTCCTTGAAGCGCGGGTCGGCCATGTCCATCCAGGAGGTCGGTGCGCTCCAACCTTTTTCCTTGAACAGGCGGGTGTTGTAGGCGAGCCCTGTCACACCCAGGCTGACGGCCACGGCTTGATCCTTGATACGGCCCTTGGCGGGGATTTGCGCCAGGGTCGGGCTGTCTTCGAGTTTGTCGCAGAGCCCCATGGAAATGGCGCGGTACATGATGCCGTCATCCAGGAACATGACGTGCATCTGTGGGTTGTCTTTGCTGGCCTGCACTTTCGCCAGGATGTCCGCCGAGGTCCCGGGCACGATCACCACTTTGACGTTGTTGGCTTTCTCGAAGGCCGGCAAGACCTTGTCGGCATAGAGCCGCTCCATGGTGCCGCCGTTCATGCCCAGGTAAAGCGTTGGCTCGGCGTGTGCCTGGCCGACAGCGAGCAGTGTGCTCAAGCAGGAAAAGCCCAGCAGTGCAGTGCGTTTGACGTTATTCATGGCGCGACCTTCCTCTATCAAGAAACGGAGATGGAGTGAAACCGGGTGATGGAAAACGCATCCAGCGGCGTTTTCGATTCGCCGCAACAGATGATTTCGGTGAGCGCCTGGCCCACCGCCGGGCCGATCTGGAAGCCCGCTCCGGCAAAGCCGAACGCATGCAACAGGCCGGGTTGGGTGCTGCTGTGCCCGATCACCGGCTGGCGATCGGGCAGGTAACCTTCGGTGCCACTCCAGGTGCGAATCGCCTGGGCGCCCTCAAGGAACGGGTAGAGCTCGACCGCCTGGCGCAAAATCTCGATCACGGCATTCTGGCCGGGCCGGGCGCGAGCGTCGTCCAGGGCAAACCCCTGGCCGCCGCCCAGTACGCAGTTGCCGCGCGCAACCTGGCGCGCGTAAATCCCGCCGCCTTCCACGCCAGTACTGGCATCCATCACCAAGGGCAAGGGCTCGGTGACCAGCATCGCCGGGTGTCCGGCATACATGGGCACGGTTTCGCCGAACTGTGTGGCGAAATGGCTGGCCCAGGCGCCGGCGCAGTTCAGCAGCCAGGGCGCGCGGAGCGTCAGGCCGGTTTCGGTTTGTACGGTAAAGCGCTGGCCGTCGTGCTCCACCAGGCTGACTGGACACTGCTCGTGAACCTGGGCGCCATGGCGGCGGGCGGCTTGGGCAAAGGCCGGGGACACCAGTCGTGGATTGGCGTGACCGTCGTCCGGGCAAAGCGAGGCGCCGACAGCCACCGCACCCACCCAGGGAAAACGCGCGTGCAGCGCCTGGCGATCCAGCAGCTGCAAATCGAGGCCAAAGCCCTGACTGCTGGCGGCGTATTCTTGCAACGCACGCATGTCCTCGGCGCTGCGGGCCAGTTTCAGGTGGCCGCTGCGCTGATATTCACCATCAATGCCGATCAACTGGGGCAACTGGCTCCAGATTTCGTGGGCCCGTTGCGACAGGGGCAGTTGAGACAAGGGCCGCCCCTGGCGTCGTACACCGCCATAGTTCACTCCGCTTGAGTGCGAGCCGCAGAAGTCCCGTTCCAGCAGGGCCACCCGACGCCCGGCCTTGCTCAGGAACAGCGCGGCCGACGAACCGACGATGCCACCGCCGATAATCACCACGTCGACTTCGATCATGGCTCGACCTCCAGGCCAAACGGTACGGGTTTGACTGGCGCCTGGGCCCGCAAGCGACCGATGCCGCAAATGGGCCGTCCACTTTCGCTGGCAATGATTTCCGCCGCCGCGACGGCGCACATTCTTCCCTGGCAACGCCCCATGCCGACGCGGCAATGGGCCTTGACCCGGTTGATCTCCCAATGGCCTTCGCCGATCACCCGACGGATGTCGCCGGCGCTGACTTCTTCGCAACGGCAAATCATCAGTTCGTCAGCCGCGTCGGCGGCCCAGCTTTGCGGGAAGGCAAAGGCACGTTCCAGGCCTTGGCGGAAATGGCCGATGCGTTCGAGTTCTTTTTCCAGCTGGGTGCAACGCTGCTGATCGACTCGATAACCGCTGTCCTCGAGCAAGGCCAGGGCGGCGCGTTCGCCGGCTTTTTCGGCGGCGTCGGCGCCCATGATCCCCGCGCCGTCCCCCGCGAGGTAGACACCGGCCACGCTGCTGCGGCCGGCGCTGTCGCGCTGGGGTAGCCAGGCGCGGTTGAGGGCATTCCAGGTGAATTCGCAGCCCAACAGGTCGGCCAGTTGGGTTTCGCTACGTAAGCCGTGGGCGAAGGCCACCGCGTCGCAGTCGAGGGTTTGCTCGCCTTTTGCATTGTGCCATTTCAACGACTGCACCCGGCGTTCACCGTCAATGCGCGACAGACTCGCGCCTTGATGAACGGCGATGCCATGGGCGGTCAGCCAGCCCCGGTAGTAGAGGCCCTTGGCGAGCGTGGTCGGTTGCGCCAGCAGGCCGGGCAGGGCGCGGGCCTGGGCGCCCAAGGGGGAGCTGTCGAGCACGGCGACCACATTGGCGCCGGCCTTGGCGTATTGATAGGCCACCAGATAAAGCAACGGGCCGCTGCCGGCGAACACCACGCGCTCACCGATGGCGCAGCCCTGGAATTTCAGGGCGATCTGCGCGGCGCCGAGGCTGTACACCCCCGGCAACGTCCAGCCCGGTACGGGCAGGATCCGGTCGGTGGCGCCGGTGGCGACGATCAGCTTCGAGTATTCCAGCCGGGCGGCACGCCTCTCATGCAAGGTGTCGAGCAGGCCGGCTTCGGCGTTCCACACCAGGGTGTCGGGACGATAGTCGAGCTGGTCGCGCAACTCATCGATGGTCTGGTGGATCGAGCGGGCCTTGTGCGCTTCGAAGCCATACAGTTTGACAGGCGAGCGCTTGAAATTGGCCGGTTGCCGCCGATAGATCTGCCCGCCACCGCGCAAGGCTTCATCCAGCAGGACAGGGTACGCGCCGTGGGCGACCAGGGTCTGGGCAGCACGGATTCCGGCGGGGCCGGCGCCGATGATGGCGATTGTTTTCATGATTGCCTCATCGACAAGATCGGGGGACATGTGGCGCTGTCGAAGGCGCTATCGCGAGCAGGCTCGCTCCCACAGTGGAGCGGTGCGGAACGCCGATTTTGTGACCGTCGCAGAA
>NZ_JBMDKO010000037.1:0-49810 GCF_057809755.1 Pseudomonas sp. FG13 | reverse complement strand
CAGTTGCAGGAGAGGTTGCCAGTGCCGCCGTCATCGCGGGCAAGCCTTGCTCCCAAAAGGCTTCCTGCAGGTGCGCGAGACTAGTGTTCGCCACCAATCCCCTGTGGGAGCCGAGCTTGCTCGC
Organism: Pseudomonas sp. FG13; assembly: GCF_057809755.1. NCBI lineage: Bacteria > Pseudomonadati > Pseudomonadota > Gammaproteobacteria > Pseudomonadales > Pseudomonadaceae > Pseudomonas > Pseudomonas sp. FG13. The sequence continues at coordinate 49,686 of NZ_JBMDKO010000037.1, read as the reverse complement.
GATGGCGGTGGGTCAGTTGTCGATGGGTTCCCGGTCATGCCATTTCGATCAGAGCAACCGACCCAGCCCGAACCGCTTCATCAAGCCTTTCTCCAGCATCCCTTTGGGCAGCAATCCCGCCATCAACGGTAGCGCCCGGCTTCCGTTGCCCAGGCGCAGCAGGCGCGGTGGCCTTGGTTGTCGCACGGCGGCGAGCAGCCCGGCGGCGAATTCGCTGGCCGGGGTGGGGTTGTCCTGAGATGCCTTGGCCCGGGCGCGGATGCCGTCGCGCAGGGGCCACCAGGGCGATTGTTCGTGAATCAACTGTTCGGCTTCATGACCGGCATTCTTCGCAAAGCTGGAAGCAATGGCGCCTGGCTGCACCTCCATCACGCGGATACCGAAGGGCGCCAATTCCATGCGCAGCGCATCGCTCAAGGCATGCACCGCCGCCTTCGAGGCGCAGTAAGCGCCGGCGAACGGTGTTACCAGCACGCCGGACACACTGCCGATGTTCACCACCAGCCCCTTGGCCCGGCGCAGTACCGGGAACAGTGCCCGGGTCACGCCGACGATGGCGAACACGTTGGTTTCGAACTGACGTTGCATCGCCGGCACGCCACCGTCCAGCAGTGGTCCCATGGCGCCATAGCCGGCGTTGTTGATCAACACGTCGAGGCCTCCGTGCTGTTGGTTGATCCGTTCGCTCAATTGCTCCAGGGCCGGGCCATCGTTCACATCCAGTTGCACCGCGGTGAACCCGGCGGCGCTGAGTTGGGCAACGTCTTCAGCTTTGCGGGCGCTGGCCCAGACCTGGTACCCGGCCACCTTGAACGCATCGGCGAGGGCGCGGCCGATGCCGCTGGAACATCCGGTAATCAACGCAACGGGCATGGCGCGTTCCTTGTGCAGAAAAAGTCGGAGAGAAAGCAATCAGTCGGAGAAACTACCCTGCAATCGCTCGGCGCGAAACTCCAGGGTCTGCGGGCGGTAGCCGGGTCGCAGGGAGGGCAGGGGCAGGCAATCCTGCCAGTCCTTGCCCGCCTGCAATTGGCCTGGTCCCCGGTAGCGCGGCGCGCTGTAGGGCGTGTCGGCCAGGTTGATGGTATCGCCGGGGGCATAGGCTGCGATTCGCCAGCGCAGCTCAACCAAGGGTACGTCGTTACCGTTGTTCATGTTCAACAACAGAGGGCGATCGGCGGGGCAGCGTTCGGGGGAGTAGGTAATGCGCAGTTCCAGGCGCGCCAGTTGCCGGGTTTCACGGTTTTCCTGCCAGACCACCCAGGCGGCGACCAGCCCCAAGCCGACGAATGCGGCCAGTGACACCGGCAGCGCCTTGGCCGGATAGCGCAGCAGCAGGACCAGCCAGGTTATGACCAGCAAGACGCCGATAAGCATGTTCGAAGCCTCCGATACCGTCGTTCCATCCTACCGAAGGGGAGGGACGATGGATATCTCATCCATCCCGCTCCATCGGTCGTCACTGTCATCTCTGACAGTAGTCACCAAGGATTGCCCCTTGTTAGATGTCGGCCAGACCGCACGACTATCAGGAGGCCAAGGCATGAGCATGGATCACGGTACGCCGAGGTTGGTTGCGGTGGATCCACGGTCTTTGCTGGTCCGTTCGGTCGATTACTGCCGCGCGCTTGAGCGTGAACCTGCGCAACCGCGGGTCAACCGCAGCCTTTTCGACCTGGCCGGCCGCGCGATCAAGCAATGGGACCCGCGCCTGTGGGCCCTGCAACAGGACGATGCGGCGACCCTGGCCAATCTTTCGACGGTGTATACGCTGTCCGGTGACGCGCTGCTGGCGCGCAGTGTCGATGCGGGCTGGCAGCTCGATCTGCCCGGGCTCGCCAGTGAAAGCCTGCGGGGCTGGGATGGGCGGGGCACGCGGCGCGACGTGGTCTTCGACGATTTGCTCCGTCCGGTGGCGGTGTTCGAGCAAGGTAGCGGGCAATCGCGCACCTGCGTCGAGCGTATGCAATATGGCGCTCCGGGCCAGGGCCAGCAGGCCTTCAATCAGTACGGACAATTGATTCGCCACGATGACCCGGCGGGCACCTTGCTGCTGGCGTCCTTTGCCCTGACCGGCCAGAGCCTGGCCCTGAGCCGACGTTTCTGCCTGGATGGGGCCATGCCGGACTGGCCGGCGTCGGAGGCCGATCGCGAATCCCTGCTGGAACCTGGCGACGGTGCTTTGTCGACGTGGCGTCTCGGTCCGCAGGGGGATGTGCTGGAGCAGATCGACGCCAGGGGCAATCGGCAGCGTCAGGCCCTGACCCGCGATGGCCGGTTGTCCAGCAGCCAATTGCTGTTGCAGGGCCAGAGCCAATGGCAATCGCTGGTGAGCGAGATCGACTACAACGCCCAAGGCCAGATCGAACGGGAAGTGGCCGGCAACGGGGTACAGACCACGCTCACTTACGCTCCTGAAGACGGATGGCTGATGGAGCGCCATGTCCGGCGGAGCGGTCAGTCGCTGCAACACCTGGTCTACGCCTACGACCCCATGGGCAATGTACTGGGCATCGAGGACAAAGCGTTGCCGGTGCGCTACTTTGCCAACCAGCGCATCGACCCGATCAGTCGTTTCCGTTACGACAGCCTCTATCAATTGATCGAGGCCATCGGATGGGAAGCGGGTGCTCAGAACCAAGGGCCTGTCGGCCGCGTCGACCCAGCCGCGCTCAGCAATTACCGACAAACCTATCACTACGACGACAGCGGCAACCTGCTGGAACTGACCCATGTCGGCGCGCAGAACCATGGTCGCCAGTTGCAGGCGGCGCGCTACAGCAATCGTTGCTTGCCATACCGCAACGGCGTGCCGCCGACAGAAGAGGAGATCGCTGCAGCGTTCGATGCACGGGGTAACTGCCTGGCGTTGGAGAGCAGCCGGACCCTGGCCTGGGACCTGCGCAACCAGCTGTGCTCGGTCACGCCGATCGAGCGCGAATCGGGGCTCAATGACCGCGAGGCCTATGTCTACGATGGCGGCGGTCAGCGGGTGCGCAAGCTGCGCACACTGCACACCGGAGCGCGGACCCTGGCTGCCGAGGTCCGTTACCTGCCGGGGTTGGAACTGCGTGCCGACAGCGGCACCGGGGAATCATTGCAGGTCATCATCGCCCAGGGCGGGCTTGGCGGCGTGCGGGTCTTGCACTGGGACAGCCCACCGCCCTCCGGCGCGAACGACCGCTATCGGTACGGTGTTGCCGAGCACCTGGGTTCGATCAGTCTGGAGCTTGACCAGGACGGGCGAATCATCAGCCAGGAACACTTCTACCCGTTCGGTGAAACGGCGTTCCTGGCCGGGGACGATGTGATCGAGGTCAGCTACAAGACGGCCCGGTACTCGGGCAAGGAGCGGGATGCGACGGGGCTCTACTACTACGGCTATCGGTTCTATGTACCGTGGTTGCAGCGTTGGGCCAGTCCGGATCCGGCCTGGGCGGTGGATGGGCTGAATTTCTATCGGATGGTCCGCAATAACCCGCTCACACTGTTCGACACCGATGGCAGGATACCCACAGGCGCTGCACCCCCTCCGCCCCCCATGCATCCTTCCGGCCCACCACCCCCTCCGCCCCCTGGAATGAGAGGTCCCCCCATGCCACCTCCGCCTATGGGCGGTCCGCCGCCTCTTCCTGGGGTTGGCTCCCAGCTACCCATCAAAAAAAAATGGGTCATAAAAAAAGACCCGGCATTATATAAGCAACAGGGGGGTGAGTACCCTTACTACTCTTCGTTTTCAATTACTCTGCAGAAGCTGAATATTGAACATTACAGTTCGATTGCTGATATGGAGACGTTTGTAAGTGTTTGGCGTGAGACCGGGCGTAATATGATTCCGCCCGCCAGGAACATAGATTATGAAAAGGCCTTGGAGGTTCAAAATGTGCTCAGGGAAATAGATGCAGAATGGTCTACGTATCGTCGCGCAGAGGTAGCGGAGGTTTTTCGCGGAGACTCGCCGGCTATATTGAAAAGCTATCCATGGCTCGCGACCTTTGCAAAGGGGGGCGGGGATAGAGCGATAGAAGAAACAATAAATTTGGAGATCCATTCTCAACTTATAATGTCAACGGCAAAAGACCCCGGGATGGGTTACGTATCCGGCAAGTCAATAATGTGGCACTTTCAGTTGGAATCTGGGCATGCAGGTGTTTCTGAGGGGCTGTATGCATCTGAGGGCGAAGTGACGTTTCCTCTATATAACAAAATTCAAATAGTTTCCTTGCATTACATTCCAAAGGGAAGGTCCTATATGAATAATGCAGAACGATTCGGAACGGCGCATCGATATGTGATAAAAGCGAAAATGTTGCCCCATTCAAAGTCCAGATAATTATCAGAGATACGAATGCAGCAACTAAAAAGCCCCCACCCAACCCGCTGCGGATAGGGGACGCAGTGGGCTGGATGGGGGCTTCTTGTTTCGCTGATCGTTACTGCGCGATGGTCTTCACCGACACGCCGCGCTCGATCGGGGTGGAGCGACCGTAGATGTCTTCGAAGCGCTCGATGTCGTCTTCGCCCAGGTAGCTGCCGGACTGCACTTCGATGATTTCCAGCGGGATCTTGCCCGGGTTGCGCAGGCGGTGAACCGACGCGATCGGGATGTAGGTCGACTGGTTTTCGGTGAGCAGGAACACGTTCTCGTCGCAGGTTACTTCAGCGGTGCCGCTGACCACGATCCAGTGTTCGGCGCGGTGGTGGTGCATCTGCAAGGACAGGCACGCCCCCGGCTTGACCGAGATGTGCTTGACCTGGAAGCGCCCGCCCATGTCCACCGAGTCATACGAGCCCCACGGACGATAGACTTCGCAGTGGTTCTGGGTTTCGGTGCGACCCCGGGCATTGAGGGTGTTGACCATCTTCTTGACGTCTTGGACCTTGTCCTTGTGGGCAATCATCATGGCGTCCTTGGTTTCTACCACCACGATGTTTTCCAGGCCGATCACCGACACCAGCTTGCCGTTGCCATGGATCATGCAGTTGCGGCTGTCCTGGACCACCACGTCGCCCTTGGTGACGTTGCCGTCGGCATCCTTGGGATTGACTTCCCACAACGACGCCCAGCAACCGACATCGCTCCAACCGGCCGACAGCGGCACCACGCAGGCGCGCTGGGTCTTTTCCATCACGGCGTAGTCGATGGAGTTGTCCGGGCAGCAGGCGAAGGTGGCTTCGTCGAAGGTGATGGTGTCCGCTGTCTGCTCACTGCGCTCCAGGGTCAGCAGGCAGGTGTCGTAGATATCCGGATCGTGCTTTTTCAGCTCTTCGAGGAAACGGCTGGCGCGGAACAGGAACATGCCGCTGTTCCAGAAGTAGCCGCCGGCCTCGACGAACTCGGTGGCGCGCTTGACGTCGGGTTTTTCGACGAAGTGCGAAACACGGCTCACGCCTTCGGGCAGCAGCGCGTCGTTGGTCGACTTGATGTAGCCGTAGCCGGTTTCCGGTTTGGTGGCCGGTACGCCGAACAGCACCATTTCACCACGCTCGGCGGCCACGGTGGCCAGGGCCAGGGCGCGTTGCAGGGCTTTCTGGTCTTCGATCACGTGGTCGGCCGGCAGCACCAGCATCAACTCGTCGCGACCTTCGTTGACCAGCATCATCGCGGTCAGCGCGACGGCTGGTGCGGTGTTGCGGCCGAACGGTTCCATCAGGATGCGCTGGGCTTCGAGGTTACGACCGCTCAACTGCTCGTTGACGATGAAACGGTGGTCTTTGTTGCAGACCACGATCGGCGTATCCATGCCTTCGAACACCAGGCGTTCGAGGGTCTGCTGAAACAGGGTGTGTTCGCCGGTCAGGGCCAGGAACTGTTTAGGGAATTGCTTGCGCGAAAGCGGCCAAAGACGTGAGCCGCTACCACCTGACAAGATCACCGGAATCATGTGTGTTACTCCTTTGAAGCGTAATGGTTATAGAGCTACTGCGTTCTGTCGTTTCACTCTTGTTTTTATTCCGTACCCGAATGACGCCCCGGTTCAGTGTGGGAGCGGGTTCGCTCCCACAGGGGAGTGTCAATCAGGCCAATCTGTCAGCGAGTTGACACTGGACGCTTTACCCAGACCGGCGACAAGCTGCTTCCGGAGCCGGTGACATACAGCACGGCCGCTTCGCCGCGCTCCAGGGCCACGGGCTTGAGGTCACCGACTTTCTTGTCGCCTTCGAACAGCGCCAGGCTGACTTTCACCGGGTTGATTTCACGTTCGCCACGGCCCTTGGCCGCCACGTTCGGCACCACCTCGGTCTTGCCGTCGGCGGTCTTGAGGGTCAGCGCCTTGTCGGTGAGGTTCTGCACACGCACCAGGGATTTCTGTTTGTTCTTGAACGGTGGTTCTTCGATCAGTTGCGGCTGGCCGGTCGCGTTGTTGACCAGGGTGTAGTAGTGATCGGGAGCCAGTTTGACCGGAACGGTCTGGCTACCTACCTTGGCGCTGTAGTCGCCGCCGGGCATGAAGCTGAAGTCGCTGCTGGCCAATGGCGCGACGTCGTTGAGGTTGGTGCTGCCGACGGTGGCGCTGACTTCGCTGTTGCTGGCGTTGTAGATACGCACGAAGCTCGAGCCTTTTGGTGCGACCGGGCCGTACAGCGCCGAGTCACCGGCAAAGGCGGAGAGGGAAAGGGCGCTCATGCTGGCAACCAGGGCAACGGCCTTGAAGGAACGAGCAGCGAGACGACGAGGAGTAGTGTTGAAAGTCATGATGGACCTCTCTTTCAGTTTTGCGCCCGGTCGGGCGTCTCGGATTGAGTGTTGGCGGCAACGTTCTGTTGGCGCGCACCGGCTTGTTTGAGTTCTGCGACCCACTGCGGGTCGGCGTCGCCGATTTCGTTGTTCACGGGCAGATAACGTTCAGGAAACTCCCAGATCAGCACTTGTGGCGGGCTGTTCTTGAAGGCGTCGCTCTTGAGGTAGCTGAGCATCGGCAGAATCGGGCCATGGCCGTCTTCGGCGTAGTTCACGACGTCGCTGTGCAGGGCTTGCTTGAGTGCACCGACGAAGTTCCAGTTGGGGTTGGCGCTGTAGCTGGTGCCGATCAGGGCCACGGGAACCTGGGCATCGGCAAACAGCGCGTCGTCGCCGGCCGGCTGGTCGTCGGCCTCGCGGGTGTTGCGCTTGACCAGCGGCTCCTGGGCCGGCATCAGGTTTTCGAACAGCGGGTCCAGGGGCAGGAACTGGCGCAGGTCACCCTTGTGGATGATCTTTTCCGCAGGCTCGGTGACGAAACGTTGCGGCTCGCCGTTGAGAGGCGCGCGCTCGGCAATGGCCTTGGCGATGTTCTCGGCTGCGACCTGGGCGCCTTCCGGAGTCCAGTGGGTGTCGGTGCGCAGGAATACCTGCTGGCCGCTCTGCTTGGCCTGTTGCAGTGGGCCGAGCAGGTCAGGGGCGAGGATCTTGTCGGCCGCGACGCGGGCATGGAAATCCTGATAGAGATTGGCGTGAATGCTGGCTGGCTTCACTTCACCCAAGTGCTCCGGATACAGTCGCGCCTTGGCCGGCACGATCGCCATCACCAGGGTGATGCCCTGTTCCTTGAGTTTCTGGCGTACGCCTTCGACCAGCGCGTAGTTGCCTTGCAGGTTCAGTTCTTCGTTGACGATCGGGTTGAACTCTTCGTCGCTGTACAGCCACTGGTCGCGGCCCAGGACCACGCCTTTACGGCCCTCGTTGAACAGCTTGTAGTCCAGCGCGGCCCAGATGTTGGTGCCCAGGCGCTTGATCGGGAACTGGTCGTCGTAGTGGGTTTCGACAGCCTTGGTCCAGCGCCCGTTGAGCACGGTGGCATCGGGGTTGGTGCTGAAGCCGAAGAAACTGCGCATCGACCACAGGCCCAGGACCGCGAGGATCAGCAGGAACAGTGCGATGTAAAAGATGCGTAATGAGCGGGTCATGTTCAGATCCCTCAGAACTGGAAGTAAAGGAACGGCGAGAAGCTTTGCGCCGAGAGTTTGAGAATCGAAGCGATGAACAGCAGCAACACCAACGCACGCATGACATAACGTGGCCAGTCAGCGACCCAGTAGGCCGGTTGCACCTGGGCTTCGACGCCCACGGTGTAGCCCGGTTCGTGGATCTGCGACGGGTTGTCGCCCGGTACGGCCTTGATCAGCCCCGGTTGTGCAGTGGCCGGACCATTGGCTTCGGTGTTGACCTCGGGCTTGGTCTTGACCGGCGGACGGTTGGTGTAGAAATCCCGCAGGCCGAAGAAGGCGAGGGTGATGTAGGCCACCACCAGCGTGGCGATCTGCAGGCCGGTGAGGTTGGCGCGGGTCAGTTCCGACAGCGACCAGTCGCCGAAGCTGAACATGGCGCCGTACATGCGACCGGCCACGTGCAGGTTCTCGGCACGGAAGATCACCCAGCCCATCACCACCAGCAGGAAGGTCAGCGCCCAGCGGATCGGGTTGAGACTGCGTGGGGTGGTGTTGATGCCCACGGCTTTCTCGATGGCCAGCCAGATACCGTGCCAGGCGCCCCAGATCACGTAGGTGATGTTCGCGCCGTGCCACAGACCACCGAGCAGCATGGTCAGGAACAGGTTGCGATAGGTCATCAGCGTGCCTTTGCGGTTACCGCCCAGGGTGATGTAGAGGTAATCGCGCAGCCAGGTCGACAGGCTGATGTGCCAGCGCCGCCAGAACTCGGTAATGGACTGGCTGATGTAGGGCTGCTTGAAGTTTTCCATGAAACGGAAACCCATCATCAGGCCCAGGCCGATGGCCATGTCGCTGTAGCCGGAGAAGTCGAAGTACAGCTGTGCGGTGTAGGCCAGGGCACCGAGCCAGGCATCGCCGGTGGTCGGGTTCTGCAGGGCGAAGCAATGGTCGGCCACCACCGCCAGGGTGTCGGCGATGAACACTTTCTTGATGAAGCCCTGCATGAAGCGCGTGCAGCCTTCGGAGAACTTGTCCAAGGTGTGGGTGCGGTTGTTGAACTGGTCGGCCAGGTCACGGAAACGCAGCACGGGGCCGGCGATCAGGTGCGGGAAGATCGCCACGAACGCTGCGAAGTCGATCAGGTTGCGGGTCGCCGGAGTGTCGCCGCGATAGACGTCGATGATGTAGCTGATGGACTCGAAGATGTAGAACGAGATCCCGATTGGCAACAGCACATGGGTCAGGATGAAGGGTTCGAGACCGAAGCTGGTCATGATCGCGTTGAGGCTGTCCACCCCGAAGTTGGCGTACTTGAAGTAGCCCAGGATGCACAGGTCCACCGCCACGCCGAGCAACAGCCAGCGCTGGGCCGGCTTGGTGCGTACGCCGGCGGCACCGACTTTCAGGCCGATCCAGTAGTTCCACAGGGTCACGGCGGCGAACAGTGCGAGGAAGTCCACCCGCCACCAGGCATAGAACACATAGCTGGCGATCAGCAGTAGCAGGTTGCGATAGCGTTGCCCGCTCAAGTAGTACAAGCCGAGAAAGATCGGCAGGAACAGGAACAGGAACACGTTGGATGAAAATACCATCCCGATCTCTCCATGTTGAATCAACAGTCAAGGGCCAGAGCCCCCCCAAACCCCCCCATGAAAAAGGGCGGTGATGATCGTTCCCACGCTCTGCGTGGGAATGCCTCTACGGACGCTCCGCGTTCGGCTTTTTGGGACGCAGAGCGTCCCCGGCTGCATTCCCACGCAGAGCGTGGGAACGATCAGCGGTGAATCAGCTTCCTTTGCCTTTCTCGTTGGCTGGGTCGTAGACCCGGGTCAAGTCCCCGCCAAGGCGGAACGTCTTGAACGGTTGCATTTCATGTTTGCGTTCCAGCACATCGCCGGAGCAGGTGTAGAGGCTGCAGAACGGTTCGAGCCAGGCGAATTTCGAATCGATTTTCAGATCCTTCATGTCCTGCTCTTCGCCATTCTTCTTCTCGAAGATATCCGGGTCTTTCACCCCGGCCAGCACCCGGTCACCCAGGCGCTTGAGGGCGCCGTTGTTTTCCTGGCGCAGATCCACACCGTTGACCTGAGCGAAGCTGGCGATCATCGCCAATGGCGGCAGGGCATAGTTGTGATAGGACAGGGCCCGTTGCTTGCGCTTGAGTTCGTTGGGCAGGAAGCCGTCGGCATCGATCTGGTTGACGCCGACCTTGTATTCCTTGACGGCCCAGTCGAACAGGTCGCGGCGGTTGGTCGCGACCGAAGTGGCCATCACCGACCAGGCGGCCCAGTAGGAGTGGTTGTTGGTCTTGTCCAGCGGCAGGTTGTCCCAGTCGCTGACCACCTGATCGGCCATCTTGCTGAACCAGCTTTCGATCAGTTGCGCCTGCTCCTGATGGTTCGCCAACGGATGCGAGTCGGAGAATTTCAGGCGCACATAGGCCGAAGCCATGCTGCCCAAGGCCCATTTGCGCATGGACTTGCCGGTGTGGTTGAAGTCCTTGGACATCAGCGCATCGGCCTTGGCCCAGGTGGTCAGCCAGTTCAGGGTGCAGTCCAATTGCTCGGGACGGCCGTCGCGCATGAACTGCATTACTTGCTTGCTGACGCCGCGCTCGATCTTGGTGATGTCGGCGGTGCTGTCACGAAAGGCTTTTTCCGATTGCACGTTCAACGTCGCACGGGCTTTGTCGGAGCCCTCGTACTTGCTGCGAAACTGCAGGGAGCCGGTATAGGGTGCCGGCACGGCGTCGCAGCCTTGGGCGGAATCGCCGGTCTTGGCCTTTTCGATCGGCGCGAAGTAACCCTGCGGCGGGCGCAGCGGGGCCGCGGCCTGGGTGGCCCCGGCGAATATCGCCAGGGTCAGCAGGGACGGTGCCAGCAGCGTTTTCAACGTTCGGTTGCGCATGTTCCTGGTCATAAAGCGAGACCTCATTGTCCGATTTGAGCCGTTTGTTCGGCTTGCGGAGAGACATTGCGTTTGCAGATTTTCGCTTCCACTTGCTGCGGTGCCGCACCGGCTTCGGGGCCCTGGACTTCAACGGCAAGCAGGTTCTGCGAAGCCCAGTCCTCATCGGTGCGCAACTGGAAGGCGAAACGTCCGTCGGTGTCCGAGGTATTCGGTTTTTCGATCTTGATATCCTCGTGGCGCCCATTCATGTACCAGAGGGTGGCTTGCAACGTTTTCACCGAGGTATCGGCGAAACGGATATCGACCTGGTGACTGCTGTTACGCAGATCCATGTTCTTGCTATTGACCATCAATTCGTTCTTGCCCGGCTTGAGGGCGGTCTTGCTGCTCATCAATGCCGGCTTGCCTTCGCAACCGTTGTTGTCCAGCAGCGCCATCATCTGGCGATAGATGGTTTCCTGGTCCAGGCGATATAGCGGCGAGAATTCCCAGATGAGGATTTTCGGCGGGTTCTTCTGGAACTCTTCGCTGCCCAGGTACTGGATCATTGCGCCTTCGAAACCGCCGCCGGGGAAGGCCACGTTGAGGATGTCAGCGCCGATGGCTTCTTCCAGGAAACCGGCGAAGTTGTAGTTCTTGCCGCTGTGACTGGTGCCTACAAGGGTGATCTGCGGGTTGCCGGAATCGCCAAACAGATCGCCGTCACCGGCCTCGCCTTTGGGCTCGGTGGTGAACTGGTCCATGTACTGGATCGCGTAGCTGGTGCCGCACAGTTGTCCGGCCATGTTATGCAGGGTGCCGGTCTTGCCCATGCGGCCGGACCTCTTGGTCTCGAACTCACGCTTGGGAATGTCGGCAAAGGCCGGGATCTGCTTGACCTTCTCGGCGACGATTTTCGCCGTGCGCTGGGCACCGTATGGCGTCCAGTGCTGGTCGCCACGGAAGTAGAAATCGTGGGCTGGCAGGGTTTCGGGCAGGTTCTCGTTGGTCAGCGGCGACAGGTCCGGCACTACATAACCCATCTGGGCGAAACGGCCGAGCATGGATTTGTAGTTGGTCAGGGCTTTCTCATAGTCGAAAGCGGCCTTTTCCTGTGGGTTGAGCTTGTTGCGGTTCACCAGGCCCCGGGTCGGTTGATAGACGAGCACCAGCTCGACGCCTTTTGCCTTGAACGCATCGTGCAACTGCTGCAGGCGCTTGTAGCCGGCCGGGGTGGTGTTGAATTCGGTGCGCAGGTCTTCCTGGGTCCGGAACAGCCAATCGCCCTGGGCCTGTACCAGCGTGGTGAAGTTTTGCTGGTAGCGCGTGGTGTAGTTCTTTGCATCGTGAGCGGCAGGGCACAGGTTGCAGCAGGGCTCCGCGGTAAACGCAGGCGCCTTGATTTCGTCGGCGCGCGCGCCGCTTGCAGCGGCGAGAATGCCGGCAGTCAGGGCAGACAGGCCCAGGAGTTTGATCATCTGTGGGTTCATAAAGGTCATCCTCAGTCCCGCAATTCGGTCTGGCGTTCGACAGGGTCGATCAGTACGGCTTTCTGCTGGCGCACCAGCAGGTCGAGAATTTCATCCTGGCGCTCGCCCAGGATCCCGGTGAAGCTGATGCCGCTGGATTTGGTCGGCGCGAGCATGGACACGCGATACAGCTCCACGCTCAAGGGCGAGTCGATGGACAGCGGGCCACTGCCGTTGGCGGCCAGTTCGCCACCCACCACGATCAGCGAGACCTCGGCGTCGAACGGGTCGAGCTTGATGTCCCGGTCGGTGTTGGACAGGTCCTTGATGTGGCCGTAGATGCCGGTCAGGCCGTTGGCCATGGATACGTTTTCGTAAAGGCGGATGTTCACGCTGTTACGAATCCGGATGCCGTGGCGCTGGTTGCTGATCACTTTGTTATCCCACAACAGGTTGTCGGCACTCTCGTAGAGGGTGATGCCGTCGGTGTGGTTCTTGTAGATCTCGTTGTAGGCAATGATGTTGTTGACGCTGTTACGGTCGATCACCAGGCCCGAGAGCTTGTTGTCGTAGCTGCGGTTGTTGAAGATGAAGCTGTCGTTGACCTCACGGGAAATAATGATCCCGTGCTTCTTCTTCGTCCCGTAGACGGTGTTGTCGGCGATGATCAGCCGATGGGACCGGTCGTGGGGGTCGATGCCGTAGACAATGTTGTCCTTATAGGTGTTGCCCTTGACCACGAAGTCGCGCGTCTCGTAGCAGTAGAAGCCGTACCACATGTCCGAGAACTCGGAACCGATGATCCAGCCGGTCGGTTCCGGGCGCTTGAGGACCTTGGCCATGTTCGGCGTGTACTGGGAAATACTCACCCCGTACGACTTACTGTTGGAGTAACCGAAGCTGGCCATCTTGGTGTTGACGATGTAGGTCTCGGTGCCGCCCCACGCGAGCAGGAACGGACGGAACTCCTTGGGCGAGCGGAACGTGGCGGGGCCGTTGTCCTTCTCACGCCAGCCGGTGACCTTGGTATCGCGGATGAACATCCGGCCATCGTTGACCAGGAACGAGCCGCCTTCCTGGGACAGGCGCAGTTCCTGGGTCTGCTTGTCGATTTCCAGAATGCCTTTCTGACCGACCACGATCGGAATCTTCGCCAGGTAGACACCCGGCGAAGTTTCGATGATGTACTTGGGCAGTTTCTTGGCCAGGTCCTTGAAGTTCATGTAGCCATCGTCGATGAAGATGGCCTGTGGGATGCCGTGCTGGCGCACCACCCACTCGGCCATCTTGTTGTCGCCGCCGATGAAGTCCTTCAAGGCGTTTTCCTGCATCATCCGGCGCACGCTGATCTTGCCGGGCTTGGTCCGCACGATCTTGGCCGCGACCGCTTCGGCGGTGAAGCCTTTGAGGTCGGGCAAGGTCGGCTTGGCCAGTTCCAGCGGCTCGGTCGGCGCGCTGTTGACGGTGTAGGTCTTGGCGCGTTGCAGTTCCTTGACCACGTTGCCCGGCTTGACCACCGGTTCAACGTTGGCGAACGCCGGCGAGCCGGCCAGCAGCATCGCTGCGACCAACAGGCTGATCGAACCTTTCATCGCCTGGCTGTTCCTGAGGTAGCGGTTCATTTCGGGCACTCCCATGGCCATTTGCATCAGAAGCGCCAGATCACGTCGACAAAGGCGCGATGCATGTACGAGTCGACGTCCTTGCCGTAGGCATCGCCTGGCTTGAACACGCCGCCACGCAAGCGCACCAGCGCCGATGGTTCGTCGATGGACTGGCTCAGTGCCGCCGGCAGCAGTCCTTGCTTGAAGTATTTGGTGACCACCAGGTCGACCTCCTGGCCCAGATCCTTGTCGCCGTCACGCAGCGGCAGGGTCGAGGTGGAGAGGATGGCGCCGGTCACGTCGTCGGTGTTGTTTTCCACGGCGTTGATGCCGTTGCTGCCCACCGGCTTGTTGCCGTCCACACGCCAGAACTTGTGGTACACCAGGCTGGCGTCGTATTCGTCGCGCAGCTGCCAGGAGCCGAACAGGCTGGCGCTCTGGGTGTTGGCCATTTCGCCACGGAACGCTTCGCCGAAACGGTGGACCCGCGAGCGGGTGCCGGTGAAGTTCGAACGGTTGCTCTGCAGGCCGTTCTGTTGGTACTCATCGCTGGCGCGGGCATAGGCCGCACCGACTTGCCATTGCGGATCGAGGCGCAGGCGGATACCCAGGTCAGTGGCCCAGCCATTCAGGTCTTCGCTGCGCTTGGCTTGCGCAGGACGCGTGCCGTCGGCGTTGAGCGGGTTGACGGTGTCGCGGTCGCCGGACATGCCGGTGAGGCTGGCCCAGTAGTTGACGGTGTTGGTGTTGCGCCAGTTGTAGGCGTCGCTGTTGGCTTCCAGGCCGAGCCAGGTCAAGTCACCGTTCTGGGTCTTGTCCAGGGTGTCGGTGGGTTCGCCCGGGGTCGGGTAATCGAGGCTGCCGTTGTCATGGGTGTGATGGGCACGGATTCCGGCCCACTGGCCTGGCATCCACTGGTAAGCCACATCGCCATAGACGTGCAGTCGATCTTTATCCTTGGGCGACAGCTCCTTGAGGTCGGTGCGGTATTCGCTGAAACGTTCGGCGACGCCGAGGTTGGCGCGCAGCAACGTGGTGTCGAAGGTCCAGTTCAGGGCTTCGATGTTGGTGTCACGCCATTGGCCGTCGTCGTTGCGCAGGCGCTGGCGCCCGAACTTCAACTGTTCGCCCGGGTAAGGCGTCAGGCCGCTGTAGCCAATCCAGAATTCACGCATGGCCAGGTAGTTTTTCTTGGCTTCGCGATCGCCGCTGTCGGTCTGCTGGTTGGCGCCATCGGACTGTTGCAGGGTGTCGGTCTCGATGACATCGGTGGAGGTCACGGCCTGGGCCATGGCGTAGGCGCTCCAGTTACCGCTTTCGCCATAGACCCAAGGACGCAGGTCCAGGCCCACGCCGTTGACGTCGCCACCGCTCTGGGTGCCCAGGTCACGGTCGTCTTCGGATTGGCCGGTGATCTTCACCTCCAGGCCGAAATTCTTGCTTTCGGTCAGGGCCGCCAGCGTCGGGCAGGACCACATCAATGCGCATGTCAGGCCAATTCCAGCCTGCACAAAAGGATTGAATTTCAAAGACTTCATAGTTGTTCCTCGCCGTTATCTTCTTTTAGGGCTTGCAGTTCCAGCGTATCGGGGCTCATGACGCCACGAATGGCCTGCTCTTGTTGTAGCAGGCGTTTGGCTTGGGCAAGCTGCTCCGGCGGTAGTTGTGCTTCGAGGGTCTGGGCAAGCTCGTTGGCTTGCGGGGTGTTCTGGACCTTGGCCAACTGGCTGAATACATAGGCGTTGACCGGGTTGGGCTTGGTGCCCTTGCCTTGGGAAAACAGCTGGGCAATGGCGAAGTCGGCGCTGTTCTGGCCGTTGCGGGCGGCCTTGAGCAGATGGTCCAGGGCTTTTTGCGAGTACACCTGGCCCAGGTAACCACGACGATAGATCTGGCCCAGGTAGTAATCGGCGGCCACTTCTCGGCCGACGGCTTTCTGGAAATGCGCTTCGGCGACCTTGGCGTCGGCTGGCACCCATTTGCCTTCGTAGTACAGCTTGCCCAGCAACAGCTCGGCGCGAGGCTGGTCGGCGGCGCGGCCGTTTTCCAGGTATTGCATCATCTTGTCGACGTCGCCCAGTTCGGGGAAGTCGTAGAGCAACTGCGCCAGGCTGACCCAGGCAGCGGGGTAGCCCGGGGCAATTTCCTCGAGCATGGACTGGGCGGTCTTTTCGTCGGTCTTGCCCAGGCTGGCATCGGCCAGGACACGGGCGACGCTGTCCACCCGTTGGGCAGAGGCCGCGCCACTGCGGTGAGCGGCCTGCAGTTGCTTGAGCAACTCGGCCTGCTGGTCCGGCTGGCCGCGTTTCTGATAGACCGTGGCCAGTTCGACGTAGCAGATGTCGGTCGTTGCCAGGGCGGCCTTGCAGACTTTCTCGACTTCATCCAGATGCTGGTCGTAGGTGCCCTGGGTGCGATAGAGCAGAATCTGCGCCAGGCCCGCTTCCGGATAGCCGGCGCTGCGCCACTGGCTGATCTGCTGCTGGGCGTTGACGTTCGGGAAGCTGTGGGGATATTGGAGGTACAGCATCGCCAGCGGGATCAGGGTATTGCCTTCACCGTTGGCGAAGGCTTTTTTCAACAGGCCTTCGGCCTCGTGCTTTTCAGCCTCGGTGGAACCCGGTTTGGCCACCAGCAGGCGACCCAGGCGAGCCTGGGCCCGTGGCGAGATATCGGCGGCCGCGCGGTAAGTCGCTTCGGCCTTTTTCATCTGCTCGGGGTCGCGGCTGTCCACCTGGATATCGGCCAGACCCACCTGGGCCTCGCTGTAGCCCAGGTCGGCCAGCTGCTGATAGTTCTGCTGCGCCAGCGCCGTGTCACCACGCTTGAGGGCTTCGTTGGCCAGGCGCTGATCGGGCAGACCGGCGCAACCGGCCAGGCTGATTGCCAGCGCAATGGCACTGAGGGTTCCCATGTGGGAGCGGGCCTGCTCGCGATGCGGGCCACTCGATACATCAGACACACCGCGCTGATCCCATCGCGAGCAGGCTCGCTCCCACAGGGAATGCAGCGCATTGTTGTTTTGTGGAGTCGTCACTGGCATGTCCTCCGCTTACTTACCGACAGCCATGGCTTTTTCGACCAGCCAGTTCAGGTTCGGACCACGGTCGCTGTTGACTTCCACGGGACGGCCGGCCAGGGCGCTGTCCAGAGGCTCGTCGGGCTTGATCAGCACGCGGATATCCGACGACAGGTCTTCGCTTTTCAGGCTGGTGCTGCTGACGATCTTGCCGGTGCGGGTGATGTCTTCACCGGCGACCTGGAAGTTGACCGAGGTGCCTGGACGCACTTCGCCGAACTGGCGATAGGAGAAGCGTGCTTCCACATTGGCTTCGGTGCCGCGTGGAACCAGTTGGAAGATCACGTCGCCCTTGCTGGCGTATTGACCGTTGGCGACCAATTGCTGGGCCACGATGCAATCGCAAGGGGAGGTCAGGGTGCCGGTCATCTGCTTGCCGAACAGCTCCTCGACCTTGGCCGGTTGCAGCTGGTTGTCGTCCAGGTGGCCCTTGAGCACGTCGAGCATGCTGGTGCTGAAGGTCGCCAGCGGGGCGCCTTTGGCGGCAACGCCGTCAGCCTTGACCAGGCTCTGCACGGTGCCGTCGCGTGGCATGGTGATTGCCATGCCCGGTACGTTTACCAGGCCTGCCTGGGCGTGGCTGACGAAGTACATGCCGTACACCGACTTGAAGATGAACCCGAACGCCGCCAGGCCGACGATGAACACGCCCAGGCTGAAGGTCACAGCCCGCAGGCGACCCATGGCGCTCATGCCACTGTTTTCATCCTTCTGCTTGCGCGCCTTGGTGAAGTTGTCGCGTTGCAGGGTCGCCAGCACATCGCCGACGCCGACGATGTCGCCGGCCAGGTGCGAGGTGATGATGTGACGCAGTGTCGAGATATCCCGAGGCTCCAGGTTCTGGAACTGGCAACCGGTACGGCCGGTCTGGCGCTCGTGGGAGCGGATCTGCAATTCGACGTCCATGGCCAGGCCAAGGTTGTCGATGACGAATTGCAGGCGGCCCTTGTAGGACTCGCCCACTTTGAGCGGCATCTGGCCGGCGTTGAAGCTCAGGCCGCCGGCGGACAGGTCCAGGACCTTGACTTCCATGGGGGTACGGTCGGGGCCGAAGAAGCGCAACTTGGCCGGGATTTTCACTCGGGCGTGTTGGCGCTGGGCTTCGGATTCATGCACTACGTTGACATTCACGGCGGTGTTCATAGGGGCGATTTCCTAGTTAATTCAGGCGAGTTCGGTCAGACCATCGTCAACAGCACGGCGACGAAAATACTGCCGGCAGAGAAGGTCATGGTCCGAGACGACCAGGTGTTGAACCAACGTTGAAAGCTGGCGAGATCACGGGTAAGCGAAGTGGGTTGACGGGTCCAGGACTGTTGATCGAGGCGAAAAAACACATAGATCTTCACCATCGCGCCGACGATCTGGTTGTAATAGAGAATCGCCGGGTAAGCGGGGCCGATCCGGTGTCCGGAGCACGACAGCAACAGAGTCAGGATCAACCGGGTGATACCGATCCACAGCAGGTACACCAGGATGAACGCGGTGCCGTACTTGAAGCTGGCGATCAATGCCACGGTCAGGCCCAGCAGCGAGGTCCACATCGACACGCGCTGGTCGAACAGCACCACCGAGGTAAACAGGCCCAGACGTCTCAAGCCCAGGCCCAGTGCCCGGGAGTTCTGCCGCAGGTTGTTGCCGTACCAGCGGAACATCAGCTTGCGACTGGCCTTGATGAAGCTTTTCTCCGGCGGGTGCTCAACGGTGTTGATCGCCGCATCGGGTACGTAGAAAGTGTCGTAGCCCAGGCGCATCAGGCTGAACCAGCTCGACTTGTCGTCACCGGTCAGGAACTTGAAGCGACCCAGGCGCCAGTGTTGCAGCGAGTCGCTTTCCACGTCGGCGATGAAGTCCGGGTTGGTCACCACGGTGGCGCGGAACACCGACATCCGGCCGGTCATGGTCAGCACGCGCTTGGACAGGGCCATGGAGCACATGTTGATGTGGCGCTGGGCGAAACGCAGCTTGTGCCATTCGGCCATGATGTAGCCGCCGCGCACTTCGCAGAACTCGTTGGTGGTCAGGCCGCCGACGTTGCCGAACAGCTGGAACCACGGCACGGTCTTGCGCACGACGCCTTCAGCGAGCACGGTGTCGCCATCGATCACGGCAACCACAGCGCGGTCGTCCGGCAAGTGGCGGGAGATGGCGCGGAAACCGTAGGCCAGACCATCACGCTTGCCGGTGCCAGGGATGCGCACGAAGTCCAGCTTGACCCGTGCTGGCGGGTTCATGCGGGCCCAGAGGCTCTTGACCAGCAGTTCGTCGGACATTTCCACGATGGAGCAGACCACGGTGGTGGGCAGCCCGCACTCGATGGCCTCGCGGATCACCGAGCCATACACCTGGGCAGTGGTCAGCGCGTCGATCCGGAAACTGGTGACCATCAGGTAGACGTGGGAAGGATCCGCCGCCGCGCCCAGCTTGCGTACCTTGCGACGCAGGTGCGGGTAGACGATGTACAGGAAGATCATGCCACGCACGAAATGCGTTGCTCCCATGGAGTAACGCCAGATGCCCACGGCGCCGATCAGGAAAATGAAATCCTTGGATTCGGAGTCGAACGTGGACGTGGGCAACGCCATGGCGATGCCCATCAATAAACTCAAGTAAAACAGCCAACCGGCGGCCTGAAGCAGGCCGTGCTTTAGCCTGTGCATAATCTGCATCCGTCTCTATCTCGGGCGGGCCTTGTGGGCGGCCCGATGGGTTAAGGCAGGCGAAAGGCCGGCCGGGGCAAGCCCCGACCGGCAAACAGACTTACCAGCAGATGCCTTCGGTCCGGCCATTCGGTGTCGTGGCCTTGGACATGAACCCAACCAGGTCGATGACCTGTTTGCCTTCCGGTACGTTCTCGGTCAGCGCGCGGAACTTCTCGTCGCGGTTGCCGAGAATGATGATGTCGGAGTTGTCGATCACCGAGTCGAAGTCGGAGTTGAGCAAGGACGAGACGTGAGGAATCTTCGACTCGATGTAATCCTTGTTCGCGCCGTGGACACGGGCGTATTCGACGTTGCTGTCGTAGATGCGCAGGTCGTAGCCCTTGCCGATCAGCATTTCCGCCAGTTCTACCAGTGGGCTTTCACGCAGGTCGTCGGTGCCGGCCTTGAAGCTCAGGCCCAGCAGGGCGACTTTGCGTTTCTCATGGCTGGAGACGATGTCGAAGGCGTTCTGCACCTGGGATTCGTTGCTGCGCATCAGCGAGTTGAGCAGCGGCGCTTCCACGTCCAGGGAGCTGGCGCGATAGGTCAGGGCACGTACGTCCTTGGGCAGGCACGAGCCACCGAAGGCGAAGCCTGGACGCATGTAGTACTGGGACAGGTTGAGGGCCTTGTCCTGGCAGACCACATCCATCACGACGCGACCGTCGACGCCCACGGCCTTGGCGATGTTGCCAATCTCGTTGGCGAAGGTCACTTTGGTGGCGTGCCAGACGTTGCAGGTGTACTTGATCATCTCGGCGACAGCGATGTCCTTGCGGATGATCGGCGCATCGAGTTCTTCGTACAGCGATTGCAGGACGTCCCCAGAGGCCTTGTCGAATTCGCCGATGACGGTCATCGGTGGCTGGTCATAGTCCTTGATCGCGGTGCTTTCACGCAGGAACTCAGGGTTGACCGCAACGCCGAAATCGACACCGGCCTTTTTGCCGGAGCAGTCTTCGAGGATCGGGATGACAACGTTTGCGACAGTGCCCGGCAGCACGGTGCTGCGCACCACGATGGTGTGGCGGGTGCTCTTTTCGCGCAGGACAAAACCGATCTCGCGGCAGACGGCCTCGATGTAGTTCAGTTCCAGGTCGCCGTTCTTTTTGCTCGGCGTGCCGACGCAGATCATCGACAGGTCTGTATCGCGAATGGCTTCCGCGAAGTTGGTGGTGCCACGCAGGCGACCTGTTTGAATACCTTGAGCCAGCAACTCCCCAAGACCCGGTTCCACAATAGGCGATTTGCCGGCGTTGATCATATCGATCTTGTCTTTGGCGACATCTACGCCAACCACATCATGGCCCCGTGCAGACAGGCAACCGGCACATACTGCACCGACGTAACCCAAACCAAATATGCTAATGCGCATCGCATTTACCTCTGTTTTTCACGCCATTAAATGGCCGGAGTTAATAGTGTTCAGCGGTCATAGTGCACTCGGAAGTGTGGAATGCAGGCGCCACAGTGCCGTGTGCAGGCATACTAAGTTCCGAGTGTCTAAATAATTGCACTCAAGTTGTGCGCAGTGCGGCCTTCTTGTTATGACCTGCCCTGTTATGCAGCCAGTCCTCGTTATCCAGAACGTTCGTGCAAAGGTCGTTCACTTCTGGTTTCTGGCAAAAAGCCCACAAAATCAGAAGCTTGTGTGCTCGGGTGAGCACGTTATAGGGGCGCAGCCTTGGCCTTGTAGGGGATAGCGATGGTGCCTTATCTCCTGTCCTTTCATCTTGGATCTATAAGAGCGACCGTTTCACTTAGTTGCCATGACAACTTGGTTACTTCGATCGACGTCCCATGTAAGTTATCTCGTACACGTTCGGCGAGAATCGTTACGGGTGGTATGAGCCGTGCATTTGGACATAGTTCCAGCCCGCTCATCGCGATTTCGGAAATTTTTTGAAATATAGGCAGAGATGGCACTGCTCTCATATTGATAGCACTTGTGATTTCGCCCTTTAGTTACGGGGAGTTAAGAGGCCTAGATATTTTTTTGCCACTACTGTTGAAAATTTTCTGTGCCACTACGGAAAAAACTGACATTTGTCGAGTGAAAGAAAAGTTAGCCCAGGGGGTGGATTAAATATTGGCGTCAATAATGTGTCGAATTGAGCGGGGAAGTGAGATGACCTGTCGAGGTCTGATCGAGGCCCCTGATCAGGGGCCCGGAAGAGGTGTTGCGTTATTGTGGGGCGTGGTCGCGCAGGAAAACCAGTTTTTCGGGCGAAGACTGCTCGGCACTGTAACGATAGCCTTGCACATCGAACTGTTTTAGCCGCGCCGGATCGTCGATGCGTTCCTGAATGACAAACCGGCTCATCAATCCGCGGGCCTTTTTAGCGTAGAAACTGATGATTTTGTACTGGCCGTTCTTCAGATCCTTGAATTCGGTATCGATGATGCGTGCGTTCAAGGCACTGCGTTTGACTGCCGAGAAATACTCGTTGGAAGCCAGGTTCAACAGCACGTCATCGCCTTGGTCGGCCAGGGCTTCGTTCAGCCATTCACTGATACGGGTGCCCCAGAATGCGTAGAGATCCTTGCCTCGGGCATTGGCCAGTTTCGTGCCCATTTCCAGACGATAGGGCTGCATCAGGTCCAACGGCCGCAGCAGGCCGTAAAGGCCGGAGAGCATGCGCAGATGCTGTTGGGCGTGCTCGAAGTCGGCTTCGCTGAAGCTCTGTGCGTCCAGGCCCGTGTACACGTCACCCTTGAAGGCCAGCAGGGCCTGCTTGGCATTGGCCGGGGTGAACGCCGGGGTCCAGCTGCCGAATCGCGCAGCATTGAGGCCTCCGATCTTGTCGGAGACGTGCATCAGTTCGCTGATCTGTGCCGGCGAGAATTCACGCAGCTGCTCGATCAGTTCCTGGGAATGGTCCAGGTACTGGGGCAGGGTAAAGCGTTCGGTGGCCGGCGGTGTTTCGTAATCGAGGGTCTTGGCGGGGGAAATCACCATCAGCATGCAATCGTCTCCTTTGAGGGTGCGGCGATTCTAGGGGGTTGTCCGGGTGGACTCCAGCTATCGGGGTAATAGGTGATCGGTGGCGTGAAGGAAATATTCAAATCCCCTCGCCACAAAAGCCCTGTTCGAGCAATGAGATAAGCGGGCGTCGTTCTTGGATCAGCTATGATGCCGCGCGGGTTTCGTTATGGAGACATCCCTTTTGCGTATCGTGCTTGTGTTATCGGCCTGGCTCTTGAGCCTCACTGCCATTGCCGCGCCCAACGACATCGCCACCCTGGACCGCAGCACCTGGCCGGAACAACTCACCAGTCCGACCCTGTTCGACGTCGCTTCGCGGGCCGAGATCCTGATGTTCGCCCGGGTGTTGCTGGACACCGATGCCATGGACGAAATCGCCCTCAAGCAATACCTGGGGCTGCGCTCGGTGAATATGGCGGCGATCTCCACCCTGCGTGCACGGTTGTGGCGGCGGTTACTGGCCAGTTACAACTTCGCCCAACGGAGCTGTGATCAAGACGCCTCTTTCTGTTACCTGGTGGAGGACATGGCGACTTTGCGTGAGGAGGCGCGCAGGTTTCATCTCGATGAAGACTCGTTCTATTTCAAATGGGCCGGGCCAAGCCAGATTTTTCATACCCAATACCGGGATGAGTTGCTGCGAAAAGCCGCGCTTTTTCCGCAAACCAGCAGCGAAATAGAACGTTTCGGCGATTACGAACGCAACGGCGAGGACATGCATGACCGGCTGTTTCTGCTGACGTTCGACAGCGGTGCCAACGTTGCGCCAGACAATACCCCGTGGCTGGCGGATTACTTGCGCAAGTCGAACATGAACGGCACTTTTTTTGTGTTGGGCAAGGACATCCAGGCGCGGCTGGTGGAGGACTCGGTCAACAACCTCCAATCGTTATATTCGGAACAGTGCGTGGGGGTTCAGGGCTGGGAGTTCCGCTCCCATAGCTATTGGCAGGACTGGCAGGACTCGATACGGCGCAGCGTCGATCTGGTCAAAGGCAAGCTGCCGGAGAACTATGTGCCGTTGTTCCGCCCGCCCCAGGGCCAGCGGCGTGGCGATGCCGAGGCATTTTTCAGGCAGCAGGGCCTGCAAGTAGCGTTGTGGGATATCGATCCCCAGGACGGCACCAACCGGCTCAAGCCCGAACAGAGTGCCCAGCGCGCGTTGACCTTGATGCTGCTGTGGCGCCACGGGGTGATCAACTTCAACGCCAAGCAGGATGCGGTGAAGACGGCAATGCCCTGGCTCATTACGCAGACGGCGCAAAGCGGGATCGGTTGGCAAGATTGTCAGGAGGCGTTTCGCTGAAACCGCGCAAGGCCCGGAAACACGGGGGGAGAGGAAAAAATCGGTGCGCATTCATGACGACCGGACTTCCGACTTTAACGGCGTAGCGACGGTACGCCAAGGGCTTTTCGTCACTCTGAAAAATAAACTTCAAAAAAGCGTCAAAGTGCTTTTTCCTGTCATGGTTTTTGGGGTATCAAGAAGTCAGACCGCCGAAACCTGCAACACAGGTGGCGTCTTCCCAGACCCCGTTTGTGTGCAGTTCACCTGAATCCTCGCGGGTGAATTCGGTGGCTACCTCGAGGCGCAGCACTGTCATGGTATTGCGTCGAATGGCCCCCACAAAGGTGACCGAGTATGGATGACCACGGACGTAGCCCTTCCTCCAACCAGCCAATCCTCTATGTACTCGATACCAACGTATTGATCCACGATCCAAACGCACTGCTGAATTTCGAAGAACACCACGTTGCCATCCCGATGACCGTGCTCGAGGAGCTGGACAAGCTCAAGAGCGGTCACCACAGCGTTGCGGCCGAATGCCGGCAGGCGATCCGCCTGATCGACAAGACCCTGGGGGATGCATCTCCCGAAGACGTCGAGCTGGGCGTGCCGATCCAGCGTGGCAAAGGCGGCCCCAAGGGCCTGCTCTCGATCCTGATGAGCAAGCGCACCGAGCCCAACCTCGTACTGCCCGAACACCTGAACGACAACATCATCATCAACCAATTGATCGACCTGCACTCGCGCAACCAGGATCGCGCCGTGGTGCTGGTGACCAAAGACATCAACATGCGCCTCAAGGCCCGAGCCTGCGGGATTGCGGCGGAGGATTACAGCACCGACCAATTGGTCGACGACGTCTCGCTGTTGCCCAATGGCTACCACACCATGACCGGCTCCTTCTGGGACCGCGTGAGCAAGGTCGATACTCGCCAGGACCATGGTCGCACCTGGCATCAGGTGCAACTGATCGACAACCTGCCGGCGGTGCACATCAATGAGTTCATCATCGACGAACAGGGATTCGTCGGCTGGATCAAGGAGATCGAAGACGACAAGCTGCTGATTCTCGACCTGCACCAGGAACCCTTGCTGCATCAGGAGGCCTGGGGCCTCAAACCCCGTGACATCTACCAGAGCCTGGCTCTGTTCGCCTTGCTCGACCCGGATATCCACCTGGTCAACCTGTCCGGCGCGGCCGGTTCCGGCAAGACCATCCTGGCCCTGGCCGCCGCCATCGAGCAGACCATGGTCAGCAAGCGCTACCGGCGCATCATCGCCACCCGCAGCGTGCAGGGCCTGGACCAGGAGATCGGCTTCCTGCCCGGTACCGAAGCGGAAAAAATGGAGCCCTGGCTGGGGGCCATTACCGACAACCTCGAAGCCTTGCACATGGATGACGAAAGCACCCATGGCAGCGTCGACTACATCCTCAGCAAGGTGCCGTTGCAGTTCAAATCCCTCAACTACATCCGGGGCCGCAGCTTCCAGCAGAGCCTGATCCTGATCGACGAATGCCAGAACCTCACCCCGCACCAGATGAAAACCATCATCACCCGTGCCGGCGCCGGTTCCAAAGTGGTGTGCCTGGGTAACCTGGCGCAGATCGATACCCCTTACCTGTCCGCGACCAGTTCCGGGCTGACCTACCTGACCGAACGCTTCAAGGACTTCCCCAACGGGGTCCACATCACCCTGCAGGGCGTACCGCGCTCGATCCTGGCCGAATATGCCGAATCCCATCTGTAACTCCTGAAGAAAAACCGGGCGACCTTGTGGTCGCCCGGTTCCTGAACACGCCAAATAACCCTGTGAGCGAGCCTGCTGTGGGAGCAAAGCTTGCTCGCGATAAAGACACCGTGATTTCTGACAGACCGCATCAACTTCATCGCGGGCAAGCCTTGCTCCCACAGCAAGCTCTACTTCAGCGAGCCGGCTCTCATAGGACAGAGCAGGTGCGACAATCAGGCGTGCCGGAATTTGACTCACGGGTTTACAATCGACGCTCCTGATCAGGAGTAACCCTGTGCTGACCCATCTCGATTCCCAAGGTCGCGCCAACATGGTCGACGTGACCGACAAGGCCGTGACGTTCCGTGAGGCCACCGCCGAAGCTTTTGTGCGCATGTTGCCCGCTACGCTGCAGATGAT
This sequence comes from Pseudomonas sp. FG13, assembly GCF_057809755.1. Taxonomy (NCBI): domain Bacteria; kingdom Pseudomonadati; phylum Pseudomonadota; class Gammaproteobacteria; order Pseudomonadales; family Pseudomonadaceae; genus Pseudomonas; species Pseudomonas sp. FG13. The sequence continues at coordinate 23,646 of NZ_JBMDKO010000037.1, read as the reverse complement.
CGTCAGCGGCGGTCACCCCAAGGGCGATGTGTTCGCCGTCGCACGTATTGCCGGCATCCAGGCGGCGAAAAAAACCAGCGATCTGATTCCGCTCTGTCATCCGCTGATGCTCACCGGCGTCAAGGTCGAGCTCAATGCCGAAGGGGAGGATCGGGTGCGCATCGTTGCCCGTTGCAAGCTCTCGGGACAGACAGGGGTGGAGATGGAGGCCCTGACCGCCGCCAGTGTCGCCGCGCTGACCATCTATGACATGTGCAAGGCCGTGGACCGGGCCATGACCATTGAAGGGGTTCGGGTGCTGGAAAAGCTCGGCGGCAAGAGTGGTCATTTCCAGGCGGACGCGTCATGAAAATCCATGTGAAGTTCTTTGCCCGTTACCGCGAGGCCGTGGGCATGGACGCTTTGAGCGTCGATGGTCAATTCACTACGGTCGACGACGTTCGCGCGCTGTTGGCGGATCGCCAGGGCTTCGACGTGTTGAGCGAGCAGACCCTGATGTGCGCCCGCAACGAAGAGTTGTGCCAGCTCGATGAACCGCTGGTGGACGGTGACGAAGTCGCGTTCTTCCCTACGGTGACCGGAGGCTGAGTCATGGCGATTCGTGTACAGGCCGACCCGTTCGATCCGGGCGCCGAAGTCAACGCGATGCACGCGGCCAATGTCGGCGTGGGCGCGGTGGTGAGTTTTGTCGGCTACGTGCGGGACTTCAATGACGGCCTGGATGTGTCCGGGATGTTCCTGGAGCACTACCCGGGCATGACCGAGAAAGCCCTGGGCAAGATTGCCATCGAGGCGCAGCAGCGCTGGCCGCTGCTGAAGCTGGAAGTGTTGCACCGCATCGGCGCCCTGGAGCCGGGCGAGCCCATCGTTTTCGTCGCTGCCGCCAGCGCCCATCGCCAGGCGGCATTCGACGCTTGCGCCTTTGTCATGGACTACCTCAAGACCCGCGCCCCATTCTGGAAGAAGGAAAACACTGCGGATGGCCCGCGCTGGGTCGAGGGACGGGACAGCGATCATGCGGCGGCGGATCGCTGGAAGCAGCAGTAGACCTTCTTTGTTATCTGATAGTCCGTCATCGCGAGCAGGCTCGCTCCCACAATGGATCCGTGCAAGCCGGGATCCTCTGTGGGAGCGAGCCTGCTCGCGATGGGGGCCATCGGCCTTCCATCATTTCTTCAATTGACGGCGTGTACATTAAAGTCCAGTATGGATTTATAAGTACATAATTAGTCGTGCCTGCTGTTTCTCTGCCAAACCAACAACAATCCCGCGAGAGAACGATCATGAAGAAATTCCCCCTCGTCACTGGCCTGGCCCTGAGCCTGCTGGCCTCCAGCAGCCTGTTCGCCGCAGAGAAGACCCTGCGCATCGGCATCGAAGCGGCCTATCCGCCATTTGCTTCCAAGACCTCGGAAGGGAAGATCGAGGGTTTCGACTACGACATCGGCAATGCGTTGTGCATACAGATGAAGGTCAAGTGTGAATGGGTCGAAGGTGAGTTCGACGGACTGATTCCATCGTTGAAGGTGAAGAAGATCGACATGGCGCTGTCGTCCATGACCATCACCGAAGAGCGCAAGAAGTCGGTGGATTTCACCCACAAGTACTATTTCACCTCTTCGCGGCTGGTCATGAAGGAGGGGGCCGTGGTGGATGACCAGTACGCCAGCCTGAAGGGCAAGACCGTGGGTGTGCAGCGGGCGACCACCACCGACCGCTACGCCACCGAAGTCCTCGAACCCAAAGGTGTGATCGTCAAGCGCTACAGCAACAACGAAGAAATCTACATGGACCTGGCATCCGGCCGCCTGGACGCGATTTTTGCCGACACCATCCCGCTGGAGGATTTCCTGTCGATGCCCCGGGGCAAGGGCTACGGCTTTGTCGGTCCTGAACTCAAGGACCCGAAATACGTTGGGGAAGGTGCTGGTATTGCGGTGCGCAAGGGCAATACCCAGTTGGTGGCAGATTTGAACAAGGCCATCGATGGTATTCGGGCCAACGGCGAGTATCAGAAGATCCAGGCCAAGTATTTCAAGTCGGATATCTATGGTGACTGATTGATTGTCATCGCGAGCAGGCTCGCTCCCACATTTTGATCCGTGCGAACCTGTGGGAGCGAGCCTGCTCGCGATGGCGTCAGCCCAGGCAACACAAACCTCAGCCCTTCAATTCCTTCAAGTGCTTGTACACCGTCGCCCGCCCCATATTCAGCACATTGGCCACATAGTTGGAGGCGCTCTTGCCCTTGAAGGCACCTTCGGCGTGCAGCGCCAGCACCAGCTCGCGTTTATGGTCGCGGGTCAGCAGGTTCAGGCTCAACTGACGCTCGCGCATCCAGGCATGCAAAAAGGTGTTGATGCGTTCCTGCCAGTCATCGCGAAACAGGGAGTCGGGCTGCGGAATCAACTTGCCGGGTGACAGGAACAGGTCCAGCGCCGCCTTGGCATTCTCGAACAGTGAAATATTCAGGTTGATGCACAGTACCGCCAATGGTCGGCCTTCGGCGTCGCGCAAGACGCTGCTGAGGCTGCGAATCTTCTGCCCGTCCCAGTTCAGCTTTTCATACGGACCGATGTTTCGTTCGTTGACGTCCTCGCTGAGCATGTCCTCCAGGGACGAGTCGTCACCGATCTCGCGCTTGGAAAGATTATTGGCGATGTAATCGACTTTCTGCGTGCGCAGGTCGTGCAGCACCACCTCGGCGTGAGGGTAGAACAGGGTGGCGATGGCGTCGGCGATGGTGTGGAAATTGTCCATGGCCGGATCGGGTTGCGGGGCGGTCATCACAGGGCTCCAGGCAGCGTCGGCGCCCCGTGAAGCAGGGGCGCAGGGAGTGTGCCGCAATCGTGGCGATGCGTCACCTCCGGGAAGGTCAGCCAAGTCTCGCCGGCGACAGCATTGCGCTGCTCAGGCCGAAGCCAGTCAGGGCTTCGGGCAGCGGTTCGCCGCGTACCAGCGCTGCGCTGGCCTGGCCCATTGCCGGGGAAGTCTGAATGCCATAGCCGCCCTGGGCGGCGACCCAGAAGAATCCGGGTAGCTGCGGGTCGAAACCGGACAGCAGGTCGCCGTCGTGGACAAAACTGCGCAACCCGGCCCAAGTGCGGATCGGGCGGCGGATGCTCAGGGTAGTGGCCTCTTCGATCTGGTAGATACCCAGGGCGATGTCCAGCTCTTCCGGTTGTACATCGTGGGGCTCCACCGGGTCTGCGTTGGCCGGCGAACCCAGGAACATGCCGGCATCGGGCTTCATGTAGAAGGATTCGTCGAGGCTCACCAGCATCGGCCAGTCATGGATATCCAGGCCTTCGGGGCCGGCGAAGATGAAAGCCGCCCGCCGCTTGGGTTGCAGGCCCAGCGTCCGGGCGCCGGCCATTTGCGCAACCTGGTCGGCCCAGGCACCGGCCGCGTTGATCAGAATCGGCGCAGTGAAGGTCCGGTTGGCCGTTCTCACCTGCCACAGCCCCTGGTTGTCGCGAATCAGGTCCAGGACTTCGCTGTCGGTGTGCACCTCGCCGCCGTTGCGGCGGATGCCGCGCAAGTAGCCCTGGTGCAACGCATCCGTGTCGATGTCGGCGGCCGTGGGGTCATAGATGGCCCCATGGACTTTTTCCCGGCGCAGGATCGGCAGACGCGTGCAGGCTTCGTCGGCGCTGAGCAATTGCATCTGCGGCACGGTGGCCTTGGCGCTGAGGTACTGATTGTTCAACTCGGCCGGATCACCGGTGAAGTCCACGGTCATTTCGCCCCGGGGCGTGAGCAGCGGGTGTTCGCAGAAGCCGGCCGGTGGTGTGTCGAAGAAATCGCGACTGGCCTGGGTCAATGCCCGTACCTGTGGGGTGCCGTAGGCGGCGGTGTACAGCGCCGCCGAACGGCCGGTGGAGTGGTAGGCCGGATGGGATTCACGCTCGAGCACAACGACCCGGCCATGGGGGGCCAGCCAGTAGCCGGTGGAGGCACCGGCAATGCCGCCGCCGATGATGATGAAATCTGCTGAGGTCATGAAACTCTCCTGTGGAGCGCGATCCTGAGGACGTCGCTGGCCCCCTGTGGGGGCGAGCCTGTGTGGGAGCCGAGCTTGCTCGCGATGAAGACGCCTCGATCCATTGACCGTGTTTTCGTTCATCGCGAGCAAGCGTTGCTCCCACAGGCTCGCTCCCACCGGGGTATGTGGTGTATCAGTTGCGGAGTTGGTAAAGCGCATTCGCCAACGCCACATCTTCCAGCCCCAGGCCGATGGAGCGGAAGAACACGTGACGCTCAAGGGCGGGCCGCGCAACCTGTCCGCTGAGCAGCTCAGGCAAGTCACCGATGATGCTCGACGGTTGCCAGCCATGTTGTTCGGCAGCGATCAGCATCTCGCCGGCCGAGCCAGGTGTGGTCTGACGATAATCGCAGTACACGTCCATGTCATCGAGGCTGTGGGGCGGCACTTCATGGGCGCGCGGGGCGTTGGTGCTGATTGAAGTGATCAGCGCCGGCTTGCCCAGCATCTTCGGTTCGAGCACTGCTTTGGCGGACGAGGTGCAGAGCATCACTACGTCGGCATCGCGTACCGCCGCCGCAAGGCTGTCGGCAATCTCCAGGCGCGGATCCAGGCCGGTGATCGATGCACGTTCCTGTGCCGTCTTGCTCTGCAGGCCTGGCGAGTAGAGGCTGATGGTCTTCCATTCCCGCAAGCCCTTGACGTAATGCACATGCGCCCGCGCTACCGCACCGCTGCCGATGACGGCCAGGCGTTGGGCCTGGGGCAGGGCGAGGGCGTCGACGGCGACGGCCGTGGTGGCTGCGGTGCGAGCGGTCGTCAGTTCGGCGGCATCGCACAACAACAGCGGTTGGCCGGTGCGCATCGACATCAGCAAGGTCCAGGCGGTGATCAGCGGGCCCTGGTCGCGCACGATGTAGGGCGACGTCTTGACGCCATAGACCTGATCCTCGGCCAACACGCCCAGGTAGTTGATGAAGTCCCCGGCGCCCTGGGGAAATTCCACCCATTGCTGGGCCGGTTGCACCGCTTGCCCGGCCGCAAGGTCGCGAAACAGTTTGCGCAGGATCTGCGGCACATCGACTTGCCCGAGCAGTGCGCGAGCCTGGGCTTGGGTCATCACATAAGGTGTGCTGGACATGGGGGGCTCCGGAGTGTTCCGTGTAAACTAATTTGTCCATTATGGACTTTTAGTTTATTCGAGCAATATCCCGGGCAAAAAAAAGCGCAGCCGTCGAGGGCTGCGCTTTTTGGGGGGGAGCGATTGTCAGTGACGTTTGCGCTCAACCGGCCGCAACAGATGGGTCGGCGGCATTTCGCAACTGATCTTGCGGCCCAGCAGTGCCTCGATGGACGGCAACTGATAGGAGTCGTCCTCTCCGGCGAAGCTGATGGACACGCCCTCGGCGCCGGCACGACCGGTACGGCCGATGCGGTGCACGTAGTCGTCCGGCACTTCCGGCAGGGTGAAGTTGATCACATGGCTGATGCCGTCGATGTGGATGCCACGTCCGGCCACGTCAGTCGCCACCAGTACGCGGATCTTGCCTTCGCGAAAGCCCTCGAGCGTCTTGATGCGTTTGTGCTGGGGCACATCACCCGACAGCTGGGCCGCGTTGACGCCGTCGCGCACCAGCCGTTCCTCGATGCGCCGCACTTCGTCCTTGCGGTTGGCGAACACCATGACCCGTTCCCAACCGTTGTCGTTGACCAGGTTGTAGAGCAGCTTGTACTTGTCGGCAGCGGCTACGGCGTAGATATGTTGTTCGACGTTTTCACTGGCGACGTTCTCGGCTTCGATTTCGACGATGGCCGGGTCGGTGGTCCATTGCCGGGCCAGGTTCATCACGTCCTCGGTGAACGTGGCGGAGAACAGCAGGGTCTGGCGTTCGCTTTTCGGCGGGGTCTGGCGAATGATCTGGCGCACTTGCGGGATGAAGCCCATGTCGAGCATGCGGTCGGCTTCGTCCAGCACCATGACCTCAACCATATCCAGGTGCACGTCGCCGCGCTGGTTGAAGTCCAGCAAGCGGCCGGGGGTTGCCACCAGGATGTCGCAATGACGGGCTTCGAGGTGCTTGAGCTGCTTGTCGAAGTCCATGCCGCCGACGAACGTCATGACGTTCAGACCGGTGTATTTGGTCAGGTCGGCAGCGTCCTTGGCGATCTGCACCACCAGCTCGCGGGTCGGCGCGATGATCAGTGCCCTCGGTTCGCCCATGTAGCGCTCTTTGGGCGGCGGCGTCTGCAGCAACTGGGTGATGGTGGAGATCAGGAACGCAGCGGTCTTGCCGGTGCCGGTCTGGGCGCGACCGATGGCGTCCTTGCCGGCGAGGGTGTAACCCAGCACCTGGGCCTGGATTGGCGTGCAGTACGGAAAACCCAGGTCCTGGATGGCATGCATCAGTTCCGGGGCCAGCTTGAAATCGTGGAAGCGGGTCTTGCCTTCCTGGGGCTCTACGACGAAGTCCTCGAGCTTCCAGGCGACGACCGGTGGCTTCGGTGCCCGTTCGCGGCGTGGCTTGGGAGCTTCGTTGCGCGGCTTGTCCGGCGCAGGAGCGGCGGCCGGCGAGGTCACCGGCTCTTTTTTCGTCTGCGCGACAGGTGCGGGGCGGCGCGATTGTTGTGGCGCCTCGGTACGGCTCGGGCCGTGGTCAGGGGCGCTGGGGCCAGGCGCGAGCTGCTCGGCCTCGCCCTTACCGAACATCTTCTTGAGTGCTTTGAGCACGGTCATCTCATCGATTGGTTAAGGAATGTACGCCGGCCAGTGTAATGCAAGAAACGGGCGCGGCGTAGTGTGTTAGTCAAAGGCTTGGCGGTGATTCAGCGCAACCGTTCGGCCAGCCAGGTGCCGATGTCGCGAATCTCCTCGGGTAACACTTCGTGGCCCATTGGGTATTCCTGCCATGTCACGGTGACACCATGCTGCTTTAAATACTCTTTCGCGGTCCGGCCCATGGGATTGAGCACCACTTCGTCGTATTGCCCGTGCAGCGCCAGGACCGGAATGCGTTGCTGGCTGGCGGATAACTGCAGTTCGTCACCGAATGTCGGTGCATAGGTGGACAGTGCGATCACACCACCCAGTGGTCCCTGCCACTTCACGAAGGCCGTGTGATAGACCACCGCACCGCCTTGGGAAAAGCCAGCCAGGAAAATTCGCGAAGCGTCTATTCCGCTGGCTCGCTGGCTTTCGACCAGGTCCATGACCCGTTTGGCCGACACTTCCAGCTGCTGCTCGTCAATGGCTCGGGCCGGGCTCAAGGCACGGATGTCGTACCAACTGGGCATGGCGTAGCCGCCGTTGATCGTTACTGGCTGGGTGGGTGCCTGGGGTAGAACGAAACGGGTGGTGTGCAGGCTTTGCTGCAAGATTTCGGCAACCGGCATGAAGTCATAACGATCGGCGCCCAGGCCGTGGAGCCAGATAACACACGCGTCCGCAGTGCCGTTGGGCTCGAGAATCAGGGGGTCGGTCATGGTTGTGCTCCAAATCTGTGCGGGCGCGCTCAATCAGTGCGTGGTTACGGTGCGTGCCCGGTGTCTCAGTTAATTAGATGTCGCAAAAGTACAACTTTTTGTCTTGACGTATTTCTCAAGGGCCAAGCGCGGCGGTCTGGTACGGGCTTTGCTATGAGGATACTTGAGTGATGAATCTTACGCTGCGCGGTAACACTATCAGCTCGACGCGACGCATGGGATATCAGAAATCCGGTGATGGATGTTCGCCAATAGCCGCTACGGGCTTCGCGAACGTGAAGGGCTACAGCCCGTTCGGCCGATTGGTGAGAAGTGGGTATGGTCGCCAATGGTGCACCTTCCTCATTAATAGACTCATAGCGAAGGTCCAGACGTCGGTTGACCCTAAAAAAAGCCAACAAGGGTCGGCAATGCCCCAAAAGGGTGCGACAGGACTCAAGCTCCGACACAACAAGAGCAAAACTGGAGGTTTGAATGAAGTTACTGAAATCCACCCTGGCTGTCGTGACCGCAGCAGCTGTCCTCGGCGTCAGCGGGTTCGCTCAGGCGGGTGCAACCCTGGACGCAGTGCAGAAGAAAGGTTTTGTACAGTGCGGCGTAAGTGATGGCCTGCCGGGTTTCTCGGTGCCTGATTCGACCGGCAAGATCGTCGGTATCGACGCAGACTTCTGCCGCGCGGTTGCCGCTGCGGTATTCGGTGATGCAAGCAAGGTCAAGTTCAGCCAGTTGAACGCCAAGGAGCGCTTCACCGCGCTGCAGTCCGGCGAAATCGATGTGCTTTCGCGTAACTCCACCATGACCAGTTCCCGTGACGCGGGCATGGGCCTGAAGTTTCCAGGCTTCATCACCTACTACGACGGCATCGGCTTCCTGGCCAACAACAAACTGGGCGTCAAGAGCGCCAAGGAACTGGACGGTGCAACCATCTGCATCCAGGCCGGTACCACCACCGAACTGAACGTTTCCGACTACTTCCGCGCCAACGGCCTGAAGTACACCCCGATCACGTTCGACACCTCCGATGAAAGCGCCAAGTCGCTGGAATCCGGTCGTTGCGACGTACTGACCTCCGACAAATCCCAGCTGTTCGCCCAGCGCAGCAAGCTGGCTTCGCCGAAGGACTACGTGGTTCTGCCGGAAACCATTTCCAAGGAACCGCTGGGCCCGGTCGTGCGTAACGGCGACGACGAGTGGCTGGCAATCGTTCGTTGGACTGGCTATGCACTGCTCAACGCTGAAGAAGCCGGTGTGACCTCGAAGAACGTCGAGGCTGAAGCCAAGTCCACCAAGAACCCGGACGTCGCTCGTATGCTCGGCGCTGACGGTGAATACGGCAAGGACCTGAAACTGCCGAAAGACTGGGTCGTGCAGATCGTCAAGCAAGTCGGTAACTACGGTGAAATGTTCGAGCGCAACCTCGGCAAGGGCACCCCGCTGGAAATCGACCGCGGCCTGAACGCGCTGTGGAACGCTGGCGGCATCCAATACGCACCACCAGTGCGCTGATGGTTCTATCACCCGGTGGGCCAACCACCGGGTGATGTTCTGTTCCATTCTTTGCGGGGCACTTCATGCAAAATTCAATCGGCGCACCAAAGCAGAGGCTCAGTCTCAGCGATCCAAAAGTGCGTGCGTGGGTATTTCAGATCGTCACTGTCGTGGCGGTTATCACGCTGGGCTGGTTCCTGTTCGACAACACACAGACCAACCTCCAGCACCGTGGTATCACATCCGGTTTCGGTTTCCTGGAACGCAGTGCCGGGTTCGGCATCGCTCAACACCTGATCGACTACACCGAAGCGGACAGCTATGCCCGCGTCTTTGTCATCGGTTTGCTCAACACGTTGCTGGTGACCTTCATCGGGGTGATCCTGGCGACCATTCTCGGCTTCATCATCGGTGTCGCGCGCTTGTCGCAGAACTGGATCATCTCCAAGCTGGCGACCGTTTACGTGGAGGTCTTCCGTAACATCCCACCGCTGCTGCAGATCCTGTTCTGGTACTTCGCGGTATTCCTGAGCATGCCTGGGCCGCGCAACAGCCATAACTTCGGCGACACCTTCTTCGTCAGCAGCCGGGGCCTGAACATGCCGGCCGCGCTGGTTGCCGATGGGTTCTGGCCGTTCGTGGTCAGCGTCGTGCTGGCGATTGTCGCCATCGTGCTGATGACGCGCTGGGCCAACAAGCGTTTCGAAGCGACCGGCGAACCGTTCCACAAGTTCTGGGTGGGCCTGGCGCTGTTCCTGGTGATCCCGGCCGTGTGCGCATTGGTGTTCGGTGCCCCAGTGCGTTGGGAAATGCCGGAACTCAAGGGCTTCAACTTCGTCGGTGGCTGGGTGCTGATCCCGGAACTGCTGGCCTTGACCCTGGCGTTGACTGTGTACACCGCGGCATTCATCGCCGAGATCGTGCGTTCGGGCATCAAGTCGGTCAGCCACGGCCAGACCGAGGCGGCCCGCTCCCTGGGGCTGCGCAACGGTCCGACCCTGCGCAAGGTGATCATCCCGCAGGCTCTGCGCGTGATCATTCCGCCGTTGACCAGCCAATACCTGAACCTGGCGAAAAACTCCTCCCTGGCGGCCGGTATCGGCTACCCGGAAATGGTGTCGCTGTTCGCAGGTACGGTGTTGAACCAGACCGGCCAGGCCATCGAGGTGATCGCGATCACCATGAGTGTGTACCTGGCGATCAGTATCAGCATTTCCCTGCTGATGAACTGGTACAACAAGCGCATTGCGCTGATCGAGCGGTGAGGAAACGCGCATGACATCCCATACTTTCAAACCCGACATGCCTCCACCGAGCAACAGCATCGGTGTGGTGGCGTGGATGCGCGCCAACATGTTCTCCAGCTGGATCAACACGCTGCTGACCCTGTTTGCGTTCTACCTGATCTACCTGATTATCCCACCGCTGCTGCATTGGGCGATCCTGGATGCGAACTGGGTAGGTACTACCCGCGCCGACTGCACCAAGGACGGCGCCTGCTGGGTATTCATCCAACAGCGTTTCGGCCAGTTCATGTACGGCTACTACCCGGCGGACCTGCGCTGGCGCGTGGACCTGACTGTGTGGCTGGCAGTGATCGGCGTGGCGCCGTTGTTCATCTCGCGCTTCCCGCGCAAGGCGATCTATGGCTTGAGCTTCCTGGTGGTGTATCCGATCGTCGCCTGGTGTCTGCTGCACGGTGGTGTGTTCGGTCTGGACGCCGTGGCGACCAGCCAATGGGGCGGCCTGATGCTGACCCTGGTAATCGCTACCGTCGGTATCGCCGGCGCACTGCCGCTGGGTATCGTACTGGCGCTCGGGCGTCGCTCGAACCTGCCGGCGATCCGCGTGGTCTGCGTGACCTTCATCGAGTTCTGGCGTGGCGTGCCGTTGATCACGGTACTGTTCATGTCGTCGGTGATGCTGCCGCTGTTCCTGCCTGAAGGCATGAACTTCGACAAGCTGCTGCGGGCGCTGATCGGGGTCATCCTGTTCCAGTCGGCTTATGTAGCCGAAGTGGTGCGCGGCGGTCTGCAAGCCATTCCAAAGGGACAATACGAAGCGGCTGCGGCGATGGGCCTGGGTTACTGGCGCAGCATGGGCCTGGTGATTCTGCCGCAAGCCCTGAAGCTGGTGATCCCGGGCATCGTCAACACCTTCATCGCGTTGTTCAAGGACACGAGCCTGGTGATCATCATCGGCCTGTTCGACTTGCTCAACAGCGTGAAACAAGCTGCCGCCGACCCGAAATGGCTGGGCATGGCCACCGAAGGCTATGTGTTCGCCGCCCTGGTGTTCTGGATTTTCTGTTTTGGTATGTCGCGCTATTCCATGCATCTGGAACGCAAGCTCGACACTGGCCACAAGCGTTAGGAGTTCTGTAATGAGCGAAGCAATCAAGCAGCCTGTGAGCCCTGAAGGCATTATTCAGATGCAGGGTGTAAACAAGTGGTACGGCCAGTTCCATGTGTTGAAAGACATCAACCTGAACGTCAAGCAGGGCGAGCGCATCGTGCTGTGCGGCCCGTCGGGCTCCGGCAAGTCCACCACCATCCGTTGCCTCAACCGGTTGGAAGAGCACCAGCAAGGCCGCATCGTGGTCGATGGCGTGGAGCTGACCAACGACCTCAAGCAGATCGAAGCGATCCGCCGCGAAGTCGGCATGGTGTTCCAGCACTTCAACCTGTTCCCGCACCTGACCATTCTGCAGAACTGCACCCTGGCGCCGATGTGGGTGCGCAAGATGCCCAAGCGCAAGGCCGAGGAAATCGCTATGCACTATCTGGAGCGCGTGCGCATTCCAGAGCAGGCGCACAAGTACCCGGGCCAGCTCTCCGGTGGTCAGCAGCAGCGTGTGGCCATCGCTCGCGCCCTGTGCATGAAACCGAAAATCATGCTGTTCGACGAGCCGACCTCCGCTCTCGACCCGGAAATGGTGAAGGAAGTACTCGACACCATGATCGGCCTGGCCGAAGACGGCATGACCATGTTGTGCGTAACCCACGAAATGGGCTTCGCCCGCACCGTGGCCAACCGCGTCATCTTCATGGACAAGGGTGAAATCGTCGAACAGGCGGCGCCGAACGACTTCTTCGACAACCCGCAGAACGACCGCACCAAACTGTTCCTGAGCCAGATCCTGCATTGATCGACGCCAGGTAATGAAATAAACCCGGACTTGTCCGGGTTTATTTTTTAGTGCGTCGGTGCTCAGGACGCCGTGAGGGTTTCGAGCTCCTTGTGCACCTTGGTCTTGAATTGCCTCAAGTCCGCTCCTTCCGCCAGGGTCCGTGCATCTGCGAGCAAATGAGGGTAGAGGTCAAGCAAGCGCATCAGCAGTATCAGTGGTTTTGGCGGCAATATCTCGCCGCGCTCGTAGCGGGAAATCGCGTTATGCCCTCCGCCTGACAAAAGCGATACGGCTTCTTTCTGCGAGAGGTGCAGCTTGCGGCGGATGCGCTTCATTTCCTCTCCGATCATCTGCCTGGCGGCATTGACCAACTCATCACCCGCCTTCGCATGGCGTTCCGAGCAATGGGCATCAAGCTCGACCTCCCCGCACATCCGGCATTCCCAGCCTGACAAATCATCGACTCGGCGTTCCAGGCCCTTGACGCTCAGGGTTTCGCCACGACCTTTGAAGTGCAACATCCCCTCCGGGGCGCCACAGCTGAAGCATTGCTGGGTTTTCATGCGTTTTTCTCCTTGAAGGAGATTACCGGTGGACCTCCGCTCGGGCGATAGGTGACCTTGATGTAAATCTCCAGACCATGTGTATTGACGTGATAGACGTCGTGCCAGAGCCGATGATCGTTATAGGTGGTCATCGATTTATGGAACTGTTTTCGCCGGAGTCCGGAAATGACCTCCAGCATCTCTGGGAGCGTCAGGCCGAGCGCCCAGGCGTTGTTTTTTGCCATACTGGTGAATGCATTCCCCCCGAGCCGCCTGACATCCGCCTGTATCACCGCCAGCGCGTAATGAGGTGTGTTCTTTTCCATAAGAAACTTGAACCCCTGCTTCTAGGATTACCCTAAAAGGGTAATTCTGACCAATCGAAAATGTTGCTTCGTTTCCCTCTTCTTGACCGTAGGCGGTTGCCGTCCTGCATGAAGCTGACTAACATGTCAGAAAATTCATCCTATGATTGGATGAAAGGGCGCTTTCAATGACAGAAATTTCTCCAATAATCCGTCGATCATTGGTCGATCAGGCACTGGACCAGATGCGTCGGCGCATCAGTGACGGCCTGTGGCCGGTGGGGCAGCGACTGCCCACCGAGCCGGAACTGGTGGCCGAGCTGGGTATCAGCCGTAATACCGTGCGTGAGGCCATGCGCGTACTGGCATTTTCTGGGTTGATCGAGGTTCGCCAGGGCGACGGCAGTTATGTACGGGCGCTGGTCGATCCACTGGATACCCTCAAGGTGCTGTCCCGCTGTTCGCTGGAGCAGGCTCGGGAAACCCGACATATCCTGGAGGTCGAGGCCATCGGCCTGGCGGCGATGCGGCGTACCGACGAAGACCTGCAGGCCTTGCACCAGGCGCTACGCGCCAGTGGCGCGCACTATCACGGCGACCTGGAGCAGTACATCGCCTGCGACCTGGTGTTCCATCGCCGCTTGGTAGACGCTGCGCACAACCCGGCGCTCAGTGAGTTGTATCGCTATTTTTCCAGCGTGATCGCTGCGCAACTGCGCCAGAGCCTCAACATCGCCCCGCGTCATCAACACGTGTTCGACCTGCATGCCGAAATCCTCGAAGCCGTCGAGCAGCAAGACCCGCAACGGGCCAAGGCCCTTTGTCGACAGTTGATCAATGAACCCTGAGTCCGAGTTTTCCATGTCCCGCGATCTGCCTGACCCTGCCCCCTCGAAGACGCCCAAGCGCGGCGCCGAGCTCGAAGAATTGTTGATCGACGCCGAGGCCGACGACGAACTGGCCCAGCAGGCCCATCCGCTGCTGAGCCGGCCCTGGCTGTTGCTGCTCGGGTTGATCCTGGTCGCGTTGAACCTGCGCCCGGCGCTGTCGAGCCTGGCGCCGTTGCTCAGCGAGGTGTCGAAAAACCTCGGCCTGTCGGCTGCCCAGGCCGGTTTGCTGACTACGTTGCCGGTGCTGTGTCTTGGCTTGTTCGCGCCACTGGCGCCTGTGCTGGCGCGGCGTTTCGGTGCCGAGCGCGTGGTGCTGGGAATCTTGCTGACGCTTGCCGGGGGGATTGTGCTGCGCAGTTCGTTCGGCCAGGTTGGCCTGTTCGCCGGCAGTATCCTGGCCGGTGCGAGCATCGGTGTGATCGGGGTGCTGTTGCCGGGCATCGTCAAGCGTGACTTCGCCCGCCAGGCCGGGACCATGACCGGGGTCTACACCATGGCGTTGTGCCTGGGCGCGGCGATGGCCGCCGGGGCAACGGTGCCGTTGAGCGAGCAACTGAACCACAGTTGGGCCCTGGGGCTTGGGTTCTGGGCGATTCCGGCGTTGCTGGCCGCCATATTCTGGCTGCCGCAAACCGCTCAGAAGCAGGGTGCCCACCAAGCGGCGTATCGGGTTCGCGGGTTGTTGCGCGATCCATTGGCCTGGCAAGTGACGCTGTATATGGGGTTGCAATCGTCCCTGGCCTACATCGTGTTCGGTTGGCTGCCGTCGATCCTCATCGGCCGTGGCCTGACCCCAACCCAGGCCGGCCTGGTGTTGTCGGGTTCGGTCATCGTGCAGTTGATCAGTTCCCTGGCGGCGCCCTGGCTGGCGACCCGTGGCAAGGATCAACGCCCGGCCATCGTGATCGTCATGATCATGACCCTTGGAGGGTTGTTCGGTTGCCTCTACGCCCCCCTCGACGGTTTGTGGGGTTGGGCGATCCTGCTGGGGTTGGGGCAGGGGGCGACGTTCAGCCTGGCGCTTACGCTGATCGTGCTGCGTTCGCGAGACGCCCATGTGGCCGCGAACCTCTCCAGCATGGCCCAGGGCTTCGGTTATACCCTGGCGTCCCTGGGGCCGTTTGCAGTGGGCGTGGTGCATGACTGGACCGGTGGGTGGCAAGCCCTGGGCTGGATCTTCGGCTTGATCGGCCTGGGTGCGATCATCGCCGGTATCGGGGCGGGGCGGGCGTTGTACGTCGGGGTCAGCAGCGAGAAAATCACCGGCCTTCGCTGATGTCATTTACATGGCGAATGACGATAGTGTTCCCGGCGGCGGCAGATTATTGTGGTGGGTCCACTGAAACGCTTTTCGGAGTCTGTCCATGAGTGATGCCCACAATGCCCTGATCAACCGGTTCTATCAGGCCTTCCAGCGCCTGGACGCCGAAGCCATGAGCGCCTGCTACACCGATGACGTGGTCTTCAGCGATCCGGCGTTCGGCGAGCTGCGTGGGCGTGACGCCGGTGACATGTGGCGCATGCTCACCACCCGCGCCAAGGACTTTTCCCTGACTTTCGATAATGTGCACAGCGACGAGCGTTCCGGTGGCGCGCATTGGGTGGCGACTTACCTGTTCAGCCAGACCGGCAACGTTGTGGTCAACGACATTCAGGCGCGCTTCGTGTTTCGTGATGGCAAGATCTGCGAGCATCACGACAGCTTCGATCTGTGGCGCTGGTCCCGCCAGGCCTTGGGTGCCAAGGGCCTGCTGCTGGGCTGGACGCCGCTGGTGCGCAACGCGGTCAGGGCCCAGGCCCTCAAAGGGCTTCGGGCGTTCCAGGCCAGTCGCTGATAAGATCGCGGCATGTTTCCTACGCGCCTGTTGAACATTTCGTGACGATTGCCAACAACACTTCAGAGCTTCCTGTGGAGGCTGCGGCCGAGCCGGGCAAGCCCTGGTTCGTCTACCTGGTGCGGGCTGCCAACGGCGCGTTGTACTGTGGCATCAGCGATGACCCGGTGCGCCGTTTCGCCAAGCACCAGAGCGGCAAGGGCGCACGTTTCTTTCTTTCCAGCCCGGCGGTGGCATTGGTTTATACCGAAGCCTGCCGTGATAAGGGCGAAGCCTTGCGCCAGGAGCGGCTGATCAAGAAGCTGCGCAAAAGCGCCAAGGAGTGCCTGGTGGCGTCGCATCATCCATCCCACTGATGAGCGCTCATCAGGTGGGTAGGCTGTCTGTCCATGGCGCGCTAAGCTTGCGGCCTTCCTTCCTGCATTGGCAAATCTCATGTCAGAGCTGATTCTTCATCACTACCCGACGTCCCCCTTCGCCGAGAAAGCCCGCCTGTTGTTGGGGTTCAAAGGCTTGTCCTGGCGCTCGGTCAACATCCCTCCGATGATGCCCAAGCCCGACCTGACGGCATTGACGGGGGGCTACCGCAAGACGCCGGTGTTGCAGATCGGCGCGGATGTTTATTGCGATACGGCCTTGATCGCTCGTCGATTGGAGCAGGAAAAGGCCACGCCGGCGCTGTTTCCCGAAGGCCGGGAGATGATTGCAGCCTCCTTCGCGGCCTGGGCCGATTCGGTGGTGTTCCAGCATGGTGTGAGCCTGGTGTTCCAGCCTGAGTCGATGGCCGTGCGTTTCGCCAAGTTGTCGCCTGAAGCGATCAAGGCGTTCATCGCGGATCGCGCCGGGCTGTTCAGTGGTGGCAGCGCCACGCGTTTGGCTGCCGAGCAGGCCAGGCATCAGTGGACGACAATCATGGCGCGTCTTGAGCAGCAGTTGCAGCGCGAGGAAGGCGACTTCCTGTTGGGGGAACCCTCGATTGCCGACTTCGCCATGGCGCACCCCCTGTGGTTTCTCAAGGGCACACCGGTGACTTCGCCACTGGTGGATGCGTACCCGGCTGTCTCGGCCTGGCTGGCGCGGGTGTTGGCTTTCGGTCATGGTGCGTCGAGCGCGATGAGTTCCGAAGAAGCCTTGGAAGTGGCCCGCAACGCCACGCCGGCCGCGTTGCCGGATGAACCATTCGATGAGTCGAACGGGTTTGCGAAAGGGCAACGGGTGAGCGTCGCCGCGACTGACTATGGTGTCGATCCGGTGGCGGGGGAGTTGCTGTTTGCCGGGCGCGAAGAGCTGATCCTGCGTCGTGAAGATGAGCGCGGCGGGGTGGTGCATGTGCACTTTCCGCGGTTTGGATTTCGAATAGAGGCTCGCTAAGTCACCCATGACCTGTGGGGGCGAGCCTGCTCGCGATAGCGGTGTGACAGTCAGTGCAAATGGTGACTGGAATACCCTCATCGCGAGCAGGCTCGCTCCCACACTGGATTGGCGATGTTCCCAGGATGGCGGTCAGCAGCTGATTCAATGTGGGAGCGAGCCTGCTCGCGATTGAGGCCAGCGGTTGCAAAAAGCTATGTTGCAGACAACGCCTCAAGAACCCTTTGCGGTTCATACCCACGAATCAACGTGCCATTCACGTCCAGGATCGGAATTCCCCGACCGCCCAGCGCCTCATAGGCCTTGCGCGCTTCGGGGTCTTTCTCGATGTCGAACTCGCGATACGGCACGCCTTTCTCATCCAGGAACCGTCGCGTTGCCTTGCAGTAGCCGCACCAGTCGGTGGCATACAACGTAACGCGGGCATTGCTGCGAATCTGCTGTGACACCATCTGCGAAGGGTTGAGCAACCGCTCGATCTTACCCCAGTTCTGGTAAGCCACGACGACCAGCAGAATCAGCAGAAACTTCCTCAGGACCCCGCCGAACATCAATTTCGCCGTTTCAACTGGTCCGTCAACGACGTCGGCAACCCTTTGATGATCAACGTACCGGCTTCTTCGTCATATTCGATCTTGGACCCCAGCAGGTGTGCTTCGAAGCTGATGGACAAGCCTTCGGCGCGGCCGGTGAAGCGGCGGAATTGATTGAGGGTGCGTTTATCCGCCGGGATTTCCGGCGACAGGCCGTAGTCCTTGTTGCGGATGTGATCGTAGAAAGCTTTCGGGCGATCCTCGTCGATCAGCTCGGACAGTTCTTCCAGGCCCATGGGTTCGCCGAGCTTGGCCTGGCTGCTGGCGTAATCCACCAGGGTCTTGGTCTTTTCCCGGGCATCGTCTTCCGGCAGGTCCTCGCTTTCGACGAAGTCGCTGAAGGCCTTGAGCAGTGTGCGGGTTTCGCCGGGGCCGTCGACACCTTCCTGGCAGCCGATGAAGTCGCGGAAGTATTCCGAGACCTTCTTGCCGTTCTTGCCCTTGATGAAGGAAATGTACTGCTTGGACTGTTTATTGTTCTGCCATTCCGACACGTTGATCCGCGCCGCCAGGTGCAACTGGCCCAGGTCCAGGTGACGGGACGGGGTGACGTCCAGCTCATCGGTGACCGCCACGCCTTCGCTGTGGTGCAGCAGGGCGATGGCCAGGTAGTCGGTCATGCCCTGTTGGTAATGGGCGAACAGCACGTGGCCGCCCACCGACAGGTTGGACTCTTCCATCAGCTTCTGCAGGTGCTCCACCGCCACGCGACTGAACGCGGTGAAATCCTTGCCGCCGTCCAGATATTCCTTCAGCCAGCCGCTGAACGGATGTGCCCCGGACTCGGCATGGAAAAAACCCCAGGCCTTGCCTTGTTTGGCGTTGTAGCTCTCGTTGAGGTCGGCAAGCATGTTTTCGATGGCCGTGGACTCTGCCAGTTCGGAGTCCCGGGCATGGAGCACAGCAGGGGTGCCGTCGGGTTTTTTGTCGATCAGGTGGACGATGCAATGACGGATCGGCATGGGCTTCTCGGCTGATGAAAGAGAGGAGGGCACGCTCCCCTGAAAAGCGCCCAGTGTACCGCAATCACTGGTTTTGGAGCGCTGCGAAGGGGATTTCGGAGCCGTCCGACGGCCTATATGCATTTTTTTACCGATTTAGCGCAATAAAGCTGACCAAATGGGTAGCTAAGGGCGGATATTTCACAGGCGTTGTGCTAGTTTTGCCCGGTCTTACGCGAAGGCACTGCGTTAAGCGTGCATTCAGCATTTGTCAGGTCGAACCAAACCCGGATTTCGGCATCTATTACCCCGACCCGTCGTGGTGATGACCGAGGGTGTCTGATCCGAGGAGATCGGGCTCGATGGCTGACACTGCACTCTGCAATCCATATGAATTTGATAGGGAAGGAACACTACATGGCTCTTACTAAAGACCAACTGATCGCTGACATTGCTGAAGCTATCGACGCGCCGAAAACCACCGCGCGTAACGCTCTGGACCAGTTGGGCCAAATCGTTGCCGATCAGCTGGAAAGCGGCGGCGAAATCACCTTGCCAGGTATCGGCAAGCTGAAAGTCACCGAGCGTCCTGCCCGTACCGGCCGCAACCCTTCGACTGGCGCTGCCATCGAAATCGCTGCAAAGAAAGTCGTCAAACTGGTTCCGGCCAAAGGCCTGGTTGATTCGATCAACGCCAAGTAAGACGCTTAAGAAAACCGTGCAGCGGAGCAGTCCGGGCACGGTTTTTTGTTGTCCTGAATAAAGTGGTCGGTGCAATAAGCCCCGTTCAGTCCTTGCGAACCCATCGCGCCTGACGCCAGGCCTGCTGCTGGGCCTCGGTATGGAACGTCCAGGCCACGAAGCGGCTCTGCTTTTGTCCTTGGGACATCTCCACCACTTCGCTGTGCACCACGCCGGCCTTCTTCAGTGCCGCCTGAATCGCCGGCAGATTCGAAACCTTCGACACCAGGGTACTGAACCACAGGACCTGCCGGGCCAACTGCGCGCTTTCTCCGATCAGTTGGGTCACGAAGCGGACTTCTCCCCCCTCGCACCAAAGCTCGGCGGCCTGACCGCCGAAATTCAGGACTGGCAACTTGCGTTTCGGATCGGCCTTGCCCAGGGCGCGCCACTTACGCTGGCTGCCGCGGGTGGCCTCCTCCAGGGACGCGTGGAACGGTGGATTGCACATCGTCAGGTCGAACCGCTCGGCTTCGTCGAGCAGGCCCAGCAGGATCTGCTTGCGATTGGTTTGTTGGCGCAGTTGGATCACCTTGGCCAACCCATTGGACTGGACGATGGCCTTGGCCGAGGCGATGGCCGTCGGGTCGATCTCCGAGCCCAGGAAGTGCCAGCGATAGTCGCTGTAACCGATCAGCGGATACACACAGTTGGCGCCGGTGCCGACGTCCAGCACCTTCACCGCCGCCCCCCGAGGAATTTCCCCTTCGTTATGGCTGGCGAGCAGGTCGGCGAGGAAGTGCACGTAGTCCGCACGACCCGGCACCGGAGGGCACAGGTAGTCGGCCGGAATGTCCCAGTGGGCAATGCCATAGAAGGACTTGAGCAGCGCCCGGTTGAACACCCGCACGGCCTCAGGGCTGGCGAAGTCGATACTTTCCTTGCCATAGGGGTTGATGATCACGAACCTGGCCAGTTCTGGTGTGCCCTTGATCAATGCCGGGAAGTCGTAGCGGCCCTGGTGGCGATTGCGCGGGTGCAGGCTGGCTTTCTCACGGGGCACGACGGCCTTGGCTTCGGTGGTGGGCTTGGGCTTATGGCGTGCGGGTCTGGGGGGGCGGGGCGCGGTCATGGGCGGGTCGATTCGGGGCTGGCTCAAAAAGTGGCGGGCATTGTCCCATATCCCGCACGGTATTGAGGCTTGTACGAATTAAATGTGGGAGCGAGCCTGCTCGCGATAGCGGTGGGGCAGGCTGCATCCGTGGCGAATTTACTGCCGTCATCGCGAGCAGGCTCGCTCCCACAGGGTTTGTTCAGCGTTTGGAGGAAATGGCGGGCAGAAAAAAGGAGGCCACCAGGGCCTCCTTCGTTCATTGCAGCTTGCCGTTACAGACTGGCAATCCGCGCATGTTGCTCGGCCAGCTTGCCCAAGGCCTGTTCCGCCTCGGCCAGTTTGGCCCGTTCCTTCTCGATGACCTCGGCCGGGGCCTTGTCGACGAAGCCGGCGTTGGACAGCTTGCCGCCGACCCGCTGCACTTCGCCCTTCAGACGCAGGATTTCCTTGTCCAGGCGCGCCAGCTCGGCGGCCTTGTCGATCAGGCCGGCCATCGGCACCAGCACTTCCATCTCACCGACCAGAGCGGTGGCAGACAGTGGTGCTTCTTCGCCGGCAGCCAGGACCGTTACCGATTCGAGCTTCGCCAGTTTCTTGAGCAGCGCTTCGTTTTCCTCGAGGCGGCGCAGGTCTTCGGCGCTGGCGTTCTTCAGGAACAGCGTCAGCGGCTTGCCCGGGCCGATGTTCATCTCGGCGCGGATGTTGCGCAGGCCGAGCATGAAGGTCTTGAGCCATTCGATGTCGTCTTCGGCCGCCGGGTCGATGCGGCTCTCGTTGGCCACAGGCCACGGTTGCAGCATGATCGTCTTGCCTTGGGCGCCTGCCAGCGGCGCGATGCGCTGCCAGATTTCCTCGGTGATGAACGGCATGAACGGGTGCGCCAGACGCAGGGCCACTTCCAATACCCGAACCAGGGTCCGACGAGTGCCGCGCTGGCGTTCGACCGGTGCGTTGTCGTCCCACAGCACCGGCTTGGACAGTTCCAGGTACCAGTCGCAATACTGGTTCCAGATGAACTCGTACAAGGCTTGCGCAGCCAGGTCGAAACGGAACTGGTCCAGCTGACGGGTCACTTCGGCTTCGGTACGTTGCAGCTGCGAGATGATCCAGCGGTCCGCCAGGGTCAGCTCAAAGGCCTCGCCGTTCTGGCCGCAGTCTTCACCCTTGTCCAGCACGTAGCGCGCGGCGTTCCAGATCTTGTTGCAGAAGTTGCGATAGCCTTCGACGCGGCCCATGTCGAACTTGATGTCACGACCGGTGGACGCCAGGGAGCAGAAGGTGAAGCGCAGGGCGTCGGTGCCGTAGCTGGCGATGCCATCGGCGAACTCTTCGCGGGTGGCTTTCTCGATCTTCTTCGCCAGTTTTGGCTGCATCAGCCCGGAGGTGCGTTTCTGCACCAGGGTTTCCAGGTCGATGCCGTCGATGATGTCCAGCGGGTCGAGGACGTTGCCCTTGGACTTGGACATCTTCTGGCCCTGGCCATCGCGCACCAGGCCGTGGACATAGACGGTCTTGAACGGGACCTGCGGCGTGCCGTCTTCGTTCTTCATCAGGTGCATGGTCAGCATGATCATCCGGGCGACCCAGAAGAAAATGATGTCGAAACCGGTGACCAGCACGTCGGTGGAGTGGAATTTCTTCAGGAACTCGGTCTGTTGCGGCCAGCCCAGGGTCGAGAACGTCCATAGGCCCGAGCTGAACCAGGTGTCGAGGACGTCGTTGTCCTGTTGCAGCGCAACGTCCGGGCCCAGGTTGTGCTTGGCGCGGACTTCGGCCTCGTCGCGACCGACGTAGACCTTGCCCGACTCGTCGTACCAGGCCGGGATGCGATGGCCCCACCACAGCTGGCGGCTGATGCACCAATCCTGGATGTCGCGCATCCACGAGAAGTACATGTTCTCGTATTGCTTGGGCACGAACTGGATGCGGCCGTCTTCCACGGCGGCAATCGCCGGCTCGGCCAGCGGCTTGGTGGAGACGTACCACTGGTCGGTCAGCCACGGCTCGATGACGGTGCCGGAACGGTCGCCTTTCGGCACCTTCAGGGCATGGTCGTCGACGCTGACCAGCAGGCCGGCGGCATCGAACGCGGCGACGATCTGCTTGCGCGCTTCGAAGCGGTCGAGGCCGGCGTATTCGGCCGGGATCTGGCCGTCGATGCTCTCGTTCAGCGTGCCGTCCAGGTTGAACACCTGGGCTGCCGGCAAAACGTTGGCGTTCTTGTCGAAGATGTTCAGCAGCGGCAGGTTGTGGCGCTTGCCGACTTCGTAGTCGTTGAAATCGTGGGCCGGGGTGATTTTCACGCAGCCGGTGCCGAATTCAGGATCGCAGTAATCGTCACCGATGATCGGGATACGACGGCCGACCAGGGGCAGCTCCACGAACTTGCCGATCAGGGCCTTGTAGCGCTCGTCGTTCGGGTTCACCGCCACGGCCGAGTCGCCCAGCATGGTTTCCGGACGGGTGGTGGCGACGATCAGGTAATCCTTGCCTTCGGCGGTCTTGGCGCCATCGGCCAATGGGTACTTCAGGTTCCACAGGAAACCTTTCTCGTCGTGGTTTTCCACTTCGAGGTCGGAAATGGCGGTGTGCAGCTTGGTGTCCCAGTTGACCAGGCGCTTGCCGCGATAGATCAGCCCGTCTTCATGCAGGCGCACGAAGGCTTCCTTCACCGCTTCCGAGAGGCCGTCGTCCATGGTGAAGCGCTCGCGGCTCCAGTCAACGGACGAGCCGAGGCGACGGATCTGGCGGCTGATGTTGCCACCGGACTCGTCTTTCCATTCCCAGACTTTCTCGAGGAACTTCTCGCGGCCCAGGTCGTGGCGATTCTGGCCCTGGGCTTCAAGGCGGCGTTCCACCAGCATTTGCGTGGCGATGCCGGCGTGGTCGGTGCCCGGCTGCCACAAGGTGTTGCGGCCTTGCATGCGACGGAAACGGATCAGGGCGTCCATGATCGCGTTATTGAAGCCGTGGCCCATGTGCAGGCTGCCGGTGACATTCGGCGGCGGGATCATGATGGTGTAGGAATCGCCCGCGCCTTGCGGAGCGAAATAATTCTCGGACTCCCAGGTGTTGTACCAGGAAGTTTCAATGGCGTGCGGCTGGTAGGTCTTATCCATGCGCGGCGGGACCCTATTGGCATTTATTCAGGAAAAGCCGGGAAGTATAGCGGGCGGGGCAGATGCAAGCCACTGGCGGGAGGCGCCGGGCGCAGAGTTTATGGACACCGTTGAACCCTGTGGGAGCCGAGCTTGCTCGCGATGGCGGCGGATCAGTTGCATCCAATGC
>NZ_JBMDKO010000036.1:0-57782 GCF_057809755.1 Pseudomonas sp. FG13 | reverse complement strand
GCCCGGCTCCCACAGGAGGCCGGGTTGATCGCGAGATCTATGGTCGCCAGCAGCCCCTGTGGGAGCGAGCCTGCTCGCGATGGCGGTGGGTCAGCTTTAGACCCGGAACTGCTTGAGCAGGCCGTTCAGCTGTTCGCTCAGTGCCTTGAGGCGCGTGCTTGCCAGGCTCGATTGTTCCGCCGCCAGGGCGGTGCTGTGGGACAGGCCGGCGGCCTGGGTGACGTTCTGGTTGATGTCCTCTACCACGTGGGCCTGTTGCAGGGTGGCACTGGCGATGGAGGCGTTCAGGCTGTTGAGATTGCGCAGGGCCTGACCGATGGCGTTGAGGCTGGCACCCGCCAGGCCGGCCTGTTCGATGGTCAGCTGCGAGGCGCGGCTGCTGTCGCTGATGACTTTCACCGCGGCTTCGGAGTGAGTTTGCAAGCGCTCGATCATCCCCTGGATCTCGGCGGTGGACTTCTGCGTGCGCTGGGCCAGCAACCTCACCTCATCGGCCACCACCGCAAACCCCCGGCCTTGCTCCCCGGCGCGAGCGGCTTCGATCGCGGCGTTGAGGGCCAGCAGGTTGGTCTGTTCGGCGATGGAGCGGATGACCTCCAGCACGCTGCCGATCTGGGTGCTTTCGCTGGCCAGGGTACGAATCACTTCAACCGCTTGGTCGATGGTCTGGGAAAGACGGTCGATCTGCTGCAAGCTACCATCGATGTTGACTTGGCCCTGCTGGGCCTGGGACTCGGCGTCGCGCATTTCACTGGCGGCATGTTCGGCGTTCTTGGCCACATCCTGGACGCCATAGGTCACTTCGTTGATCGCCGTGGCCACCAACTCCATCTGCTGCGATTGCTGTTGGCTGCGCTCCTGGGCCTGGGCGGCGTCGCTGCCCAATTCGCTGGACGATTGCCCCAGGGCGCTGGCAGAAACCTGCAGCTGGCTCACTACCTCGCGCAGCTTGGTCGTGAACGCGTTGAAGTGGCGCGCCAGTTGGGTGACTTCATCCTGGCCATGGGTGTCGAGGGTGCGGGTCAGGTCGCTTTCACCGCTGGCAATGTTGGCCATCGCGTTCACCGTCTCTTGCAGGGGTCGCACGATGCTGCGCACGATCAGGGTCAACAGCAGGCTCATGATCAGTGCGATCGTCAGGCCCACCAGCGAGGCCTTGATCAGTTGGGCCAGGAACTCGGCCTGTACGTCATCCACGTATACGCCCGAACCGATGATCCAGCCCCAGGGTTCGAACAGTTTGACGTAGGACGTCTTGCCGACCGGTGCCTCGGCGCCCGGTTTCGGCCATAGATAGTTCACCATCCCGGCACCCTTGGCCTTGGCGATGATGACCATCTCGTTGAACAGCGCGAAACCGTTCGGGTCGCGGATCGCCGAGAGGTTCTGGCCTTCTAGCTTCGGGTTGGTCGGGTGCATGATCATGACCGGGGTCAGGTCATTGATCCAGAAATAGTCGGTTTCGTTATAGCGCAGGCCACGCACGGCACTGAGGGCCTGTTTCTGGGCGGCTTCGCGGGTCAGGGTGCCGGCGGTTTCCAGGCCATGGTAGTAGCTCAGCACGCCGCTGGCGGTCTGGACCACATGCTGGGTTTTCTGCACCTTGGCCTGATAGAGATCGCTGTGGATCTGTTTCAGCATCAGGGCACCCAGCGTGAATACCATCAAGATGGCCACGACGAGGATGAGCCACAAGCGTCGGCTGATCGACACATTGCGCAAGCTATTCATACGCTGTCACTCCAGTTTCTTGTTCTTGTCATCCACGGCCGGTGGATTGCCCCCTGGGCCATAACGCGTCGGCGTTATGAGGGCTTGTCTGATAGGATTTCGGCCTCGCGGCGCAAAACCTGAGCCTGCCTTTGATTTTTCATTGGTTTTTTGGGCTATGGCGCAGTTATCGTGCACCCGCTGCTCGTAAGGGCATGACACTTGATTATCGATGAGGCCCTGCTGACAGGGCCTTTCTTGGGGGATGAATGGATTTGTGGACTGCCTTTCAGGCACTGATTCTTGGCATTGTAGAAGGTCTGACGGAATTCCTGCCGATTTCCAGCACGGGGCACCAGATCGTTGTCGCCGACTTGCTCGGGTTCGGTGGGGAACGGGCCATGGCGTTCAACATCATCATCCAGTTGGGGGCGATCCTGGCGGTGGTCTGGGAATTCCGGCGCAAGATCTTCGACGTGGTGTTGGGTTTGCCCACCCAACCCAGTGCCCGGCGGTTTACCGCCAACCTGTTGATCGCCTTCCTGCCAGCTGTGGTGCTGGGCGTGCTGTTTGCGGATCTGATCCACGAATACCTGTTCAACCCGATCACCGTGGCCGCCGCGCTGGTGGTGGGTGGTTTCATCATGCTGTGGGCCGAACAGCGCCAGCATGAAGTACACGCCGAAACTGTGGACGACATCACCTGGAAAGATGCAATCAAGGTCGGTCTGGCCCAGTGCCTGGCGATGATTCCCGGCACCTCCCGTTCCGGCTCGACCATCATCGGCGGGTTGCTGTTCGGCCTGTCGCGCAAGACCGCGACCGAGTTCTCCTTCTTCCTGGCCATGCCGACCATGGTCGGTGCGGCTGTCTACTCGGGCTACAAATACCGCGCGCTTTTCGTACCGGCGGACTTCCCGGTGTTTGCCATCGGTTTCGTCACCGCGTTCATCTTCGCCATGATCGCCGTCAAGGGGTTGCTGCGGTTCATCGCCAACCACAGCTATGCGGTGTTCGCCTGGTATCGGATCGTGTTCGGCTTGTTGATCCTGGCGACCTGGCAATTCGGTTGGGTCGACTGGACAAGCGCCCGGCCATGAACGATTCCGGCACGCGCAGGCACGCGGCCCGCAATAATGGGGGCGTCGTGCAGAACCTTCGGCTCAAGTTGATCGTATTGGCGTTGCTGTGCGCGCTGCCGCTGACGGGCTCGCTGTTGCTCGGGTTGCAGGAGGCATCATGGGTGCCTCTGACGGCCTATGGCGTTGTCAGCGTCGTGGCGTTCCTGCTGTACTGGAGCGACAAACGCAAGGCCCGTTCCGACGCCTGGCGTACCCCCGAGAACGTACTGCACGCCGTGGAGCTGGCTGGGGGTTGGCCTGGCGCGTTGCTGGCCCAGCAGGTCTTTCGGCACAAGACCCGAAAGGTGTCGTTTCAAGTGGTGTTCTGGTTCATCGTGCTGCTGCACCAGGTGTTCTGGGTCGACCAGTTGTTCCTGGGCGGCCATTTGCTGGCCTGGGGGTAATGTCACGGCAATAGCAAACCGACCTGCGTGCGCTTGGGCAACTTGCTGACCACGAGTTGGTGGGAGCGTCGTAGCAGGCCATGCAGTTCCTCGGCACCCAAGGGGTAGGGGGTGTGCATGATGATCCATTGCGCCCGCGCCAGATACGGGGCGGGATGGATGCCCGGTCGGTCGCAATGTCCCAGGAACAGGTCCTTGTCGACCTTGAACGCCAATGAATCGCTGCGCAGCCCCTGCAAGGCGAACATCTTGTTTCCGGCGATGGAAAACACCCGCACGCCGCCCCATTTGTAATCTTCCCTGGCGCCAGGCAAACCCAGGCAAAACCGCGCGACATCCTCTTCGCTCAAACTCATAACGTCCTTTCTCCACAAAGATTGAAGGCTTCCACCAGGTGGTCGAGCCATGCGCGTACCGCCGGCAACATGCCGCGTCGATGGGGATAGACCGCCTGCAGCCAGCCATCGGGCAGCGACCATCCCGGTAGCAATTCCACCAGTGTGCCGTCCTTCAACTCCTGCTCGCAATACATGCTCGGTAATAAGGTAAATCCCAGGCCGGCAAGGACGCAGGCGCGGCGGACAATGAAATCGTCGATGCCCAGGCGTGCTTCCAGGGCCAGTTCAGCGACCTGTCCGTCGGCACTGTGCAGGCGCAGATGTACCAGGCGATCGCTCTCGAGCGCCCCGAGCACCGGGACTTGTTTGAGGTCCTCGGGTGTTTCGATCCGCCGCCCTTCGACGAACGTCGGGCTGGCGACCATGATCAACCGCGCCTGACGCAAGCGGCGGGTCATCAGCAACGGGTCTTCGTCACCCAGGTCACGCACCCGCAACGCTACGTCGATGCCCTCGCTCACCAGGTCAACGCGGCGATTGAGCAGGATCATCTCCAACTGGACCTGAGGATATTTTTCCAGGAAGTCGGCCACCACCCCGGCCAGTATTTCGTGGGCCAGCCCCACCGGGCTCGAAACCCGCAGCCGACCACGGGGCGCACTGGACATGCTCGCCACCGCTTCGTCGGCCATCTCCGCCTCCAACAACATGGCCTGGCAATGGCGCAGGTAGCGTTCGCCCACCGCTGTCAGTTTCAACTGGCGAGTGGTGCGTTGCAGCAGGCGGGCGCCGAGGCGGTCTTCCAGTTCGGCAATACGCCTGGACAGTCGCGACTTGGGGATGCCAAGGGTCCGTCCGGCTGCGGCGAAGCCACCGGCTTCGACGACTTTGGCGAAATAGTAGAGATCGTTGAGGTCTTGCATGTCGGGCTCGATTGTCCTGTCAGTAGAACGAACTATCGCATCATAGCGGGCTAATCGGCTATTGGTTTCATCGGTAGGATGGTCCCCATTCGATCGCCCGGTAGCGATCCTCATTGGAGAGCACTCATATGAAACTTCTGCACATTGATTCGAGCATCCTCGGCGACAACTCCGCTTCCCGCCAATTGAGCCGTGAGGTGGTCGAGGCCTGGAAAGCCGCCGAACCGGACGTGGTCGTGACCTACCGCGACCTGGCCGCCGATGCAATCAGTCACTTTTCCGCCCAGACGCTGGTTGCGGCCGGTACCAGCGCCGAATTGCGTGACGCCGCGCAGCAGCACGAAGCCGACCTCAGCGCTGCCACGCTGGCTGAGTTCCTCGCGGCGGATGCAGTCGTGATCGCTGCGCCGATGTACAACTTCACCGTCCCAACCCAGCTCAAGGCCTGGATCGACCGCATTGCCGTGGCCGGGCAGACGTTCAGCTACACCGAAGCCGGCCCGCAAGGCCTGTGTGGCGGCAAGAAGCTGGTGATCGTTTCCACTTCCGGCGGCCTGCATGCCGGTCAGCCGAGCGGTGTGGGTCATGAAGACTACTTGAAGCTTCTGTTCGGTTTCCTCGGTATCACCGACATCGAAATCGTCCGTGCCGAGGGCCTGGCCTACGGTGATGACATGCGCAACAAGGCCATGAGCGAAGCCAAGGCGCAGATCGGCGAACAGTTCGCCGCCGCGTAAGGCTTGCACAGCGTCATCAAGCCCTGAAATCCCGGTGGGAGCGAGCCTGCTCGCGATAGCGATGTACCAGTCACCTCCATGCTGACTGACCCATCGCTTCGCGAGCAGGCTCGCTCCCACACTGGTTTTGGGTCGCTGTGAGATTTGCATTCAGCACGACTTTACTGTGGGAGCGAGCCTGCTCGCGATAACGGTGTACCAGTCACCTCCATGCCGACTGACCCACCGCTTTCGCGAGCAGGCTCGCTCCCACATTGGTTTTTCGGTGGCCGTGAGGTTTGCATCACCCCCTTTGCACATTGATGAATATCGAAACCTTCGTAAAACGCTGTATTCTGTTCATCGGGCTTTTGGCGCAGGTCGTGCAAGTCCAGGCAGCGAGCGACGGGGCCTTCCTGTCCGCTGGTGAAGGTGGATGATTCGATGACACGTCTTGGTGCAGGGATATTGCTTTGTCTGCTCGGCAGCCTGGTTACGGTGCAGGCTGCACCGGCGCTGCACCCCAATTGGAGTGCCGGTTTTCACGAGCTGAGCTTTCTCGATCCGCTGGATCACCAGCCGATGCACGCCATCGCCTTCTATCCGTCTAACGCCCGAGCGCAAACCAGCCAGCTGGGTGGCTATCAGATCGACGCTGCACCGGACGCCCAGATTGCCATCGGCCGCTTCCCGATGTTGATGCTGTCCCACGGCAACACGGGGACACCGCTGGCCCTGCATGACCTGGCCACTTCGCTGGCACGCAAGGGA
Source organism: Pseudomonas sp. FG13 (assembly GCF_057809755.1). NCBI lineage: Bacteria > Pseudomonadati > Pseudomonadota > Gammaproteobacteria > Pseudomonadales > Pseudomonadaceae > Pseudomonas > Pseudomonas sp. FG13. The sequence continues at coordinate 51,799 of NZ_JBMDKO010000036.1, read as the reverse complement.
TTTGTCGTGGTCGCGGTGATCCACCCTGGCGACAATGCCCAGGACCATAGCCGCTTGGGTACTCTGAGCAACCTCTACGGACGGCCGATCCAGATTTCCGAGGCCATCACCGCGACGCTGAACGATCCGATGCTGTCGCCGTTCGTCAATGCCGGGCAGGTGGGGGTGATCGGCTATTCCGCCGGAGGGGAAACCGCCCTGATCCTGTCTGGCGCCACGCCCGATCTCAATCGCCTGCGCCGTTATTGCCAAGAGCGGCCGGACGACCGTGACGCCTGCAACACCCAGGGCGAGCTGATCGCCGACCGCGACGATCTGCAACCGATGGCCGACCCCAGGGTGCGGGCATTGCTGTTGATGGCACCGTTGAGCCTGAAGTTCGGTCGCCATACCTTGGCCGACGTCCATGTGCCGGTGCTGCTGTACAGCGGCGATGGCGACAAACTGGTGGCCTTCGACAAGAATGCCGCGGCACTGGCCCGTAAACTGCCCACCGCGCCGGATTTCAAGACCTTGGCCGGGGCAGGGCACTTTGTTTTCCTGGCACCCTGCACCGAGGAGCAGATTGCCACGATGCCGGCGCTGTGCACCGATGCCGATGGCGTCGACCGCAAGGACATCCACCGCACCATGATTTCCGAAGCCGGGCGCTTCTTCAGCCAGGCCCTGGGCAAGCCGAGCCGGGCCGGTATGCGCACCGCCGATCAGTAAGCGGTTTTTTCGGCGCGTCGACGCAGCAGCAGGGTCAAGCCCAGCCCGGTGATCGACAGCAAGGCGGCGCAGAAAAAGATCGACGAGTAGCCCAGGTTCAACGCCACCGCCCCCATCAATGGCCCGGCAATCGCCAAGGCCAGGTCGAAGAACACGGCATAGGCACTCAACCCCGCGCCACGGCTGGTGTTTGGCACTTGCTTGATGGCTTCCACCCCGAGTGCCGGATACACCAGCGACAGCCCGAAACCGGCCAGTCCCGCCCCCACCAAGGCGAACGCGGGGGAAGGCGCCAGCCAGAGCAGCACCAGCCCCAGGGTTTCGATGCTCATGCAGGCGATGGCCGAGTTGAAGCCACCGAAACGGGCAATGCTGGAAATGAACAGCAATCGCGAAAGAATGAAGCAGATGCCGAACACCGTCAGGCACCACGCTGCGCCGATCCAGCCACGGCTGACATAAAACAGGGTGATGAACGTGGTGAGCGTGCCGTAGCCGATCGAGGCGAGGCTAAGGCTGGCCCCGTATGGCGCAATGCGTCCGAACACGGCCCGGAAGGGCAGGCGTTCGCCACGGACCACCGGCACCGAAGGCTTGTTGCGGATCAACAACAGCGCCGCGCCGGCCAACAGTGACAGCGCGATGCCCAGGCTGCTGAAACCCATGTTACCTACCATCACCACCCCCAGCGGGGCGCCGATGGCGATGGCGCCGTAGGAGGCAATGCCGTTCCAGGAGATCGCACGGGCCGTGTGCTCCACGCCGACCTGGCCCATGCACCAACTGATGGTGCCAACGCCAATCAAACCTTGGGCCACGCCGAGCAACAAGCGGCCGGCAATCAGGATCACCAGGCTCGGCAACGGCAGACTTTGCAACAAGGTGGAAATCAACGTCAGCACACCGCTGAGCACAATGCCCGACAACCCGTAGACGATCGCCCGTTTGGTCCCGACGCTGTCCGACACCCGCCCGGCCATGGGGCGGCTGAGCAGGGTCGCCAGGTATTGCGAACCGATGGTCAGGCCAGCCACCACGGCACTGAAGCCCAATTGTTCATGGACATACCCTGGCAACACGGCAATCGGCAGGCCGATGCAAAGGAAGGCAATGAAGGTGTAGAAAACGATGGAAACGATCTGCAGGGTGATCGACAGGGAGCTGGGGGTGGCTTGCGGCGTAGACATGGGCTCGTTCGCGGGCGGCGGCAGAAGAGCTTCATCATGGCGCGGGGAGAGAAGAAAAGAAAGCTGGCTAACTAAATCCGCGGATTGAAGATCACCGCAGATCCCCTTGTGGGAGCGAGCCTGCTCGCGATGGCGGTGCGTCAGTTGATCAAAATCCCGGCTGACACACCGCCATCGCGAGCAGGCTCGCTCCCACAGGTCTTGTGCCCTTGAAATGAAAAAAGCCCTGTCACATTGGACAGGGCTTTTCACTTGCGGCTTGCGGCTCAGAGCTGCTCTTAGAACATCACACCCTGGCTGCGCAGGTAGTCGTCATAAGTGCCGCTGAAGTCGACCACGCCATCAGCGCTCAGCTCGATGATACGGGTGGCCAGGGACGAGACGAACTCACGGTCGTGGCTGACGAAGATCAGCGTGCCCGGGTAGTTTTCCAGCGCCAGGTTCAGCGCTTCGATGGATTCCATGTCCAGGTGGTTGGTCGGTTCGTCCATCACCAGCACGTTCGGTTTCTGCAGGATCAGCTTGCCGAAGAGCATGCGGCCCTGTTCACCACCGGAGATGACCTTGACCGACTTGAGGATCTCGTCGTTGGAAAACAGCATGCGGCCCAAAGTGCCACGGATCATCTGTTCGCCCTGGGTCCACTGGCCCATCCAGTCGAACAGGCTGACATCGTCGGCGAAGTCGTGGGCATGGTCCTGGGCGTAGTAGCCCAGTTCCGCGCTCTCGGTCCACTTCACCGAGCCGGCGTCCGGCGCCAGCTCGCCCATCAGGGTACGCAGCAGGGTGGTCTTGCCGATACCGTTGGGGCCGATGATCGCGACGCGCTCGCCGGCTTCGACGGTGAAGCTGAAGTTCTTGAACAGGGTCTTGCCGTCGAAGCCCTTGGACATCCGCTCGATGGTCACCGCCTGGCGGTGCAGCTTCTTGTTCTGCTCGAAGCGGATGAACGGACTCACGCGGCTCGATGGCTTGACCTCGGCGAGCTGGATCTTGTCGATCTGCTTGGCGCGGGAAGTCGCCTGCTTGGCTTTCGAGGCGTTGGCCGAGAAGCGGCTGACGAAGGTCTGCAGTTCGGCGATCTGGGCTTTTTTCTTGGCGTTGTCCGACAGCAACTGCTCGCGGGACTGGGTCGCTGCGATCATGTACTCGTCATAGTTGCCCGGGAACAGGCGCAGCTCGCCGTAATCCAGGTCGGCCATGTGGGTGCAGACGCTGTTCAGGAAGTGCCGGTCGTGGGAAATGATGATCATGGTGCTGTTACGCGCCGTGAGAATGTTTTCCAGCCAGCGGATGGTGTTGATGTCAAGGTGGTTGGTCGGTTCGTCGAGCAACAGCACTTCCGGATCGGAGAACAGCGCCTGGGCGAGCAGTACCCGCAGTTTCCAGCCTGGCGCGACTTCGGTCATCGGGCCGAAATGCTGCTCCAGCGGAATGCCCAGGCCCAGCAACAGCTCACCAGCTCGGGATTCGGCGGTGTAGCCGTCCATTTCGGCGAACTCGGTTTCCAGCTCGGCCACGGCCATGCCGTCTTCTTCGGTCATTTCCGGCAGCGAATAGATGCGATCGCGCTCAGCCTTGACCTTCCACAGCTCTTCGTGACCCATGATCACGGTGTCGATGACAGTGAATTGCTCGTAGGCGAACTGGTCCTGGCGCAGTTTACCCAGGCGCACGTTCGGCTCGAGCATGACTTGGCCGCCAGATGGCTCGAGGTCGCCGCCGAGGATCTTCATGAAGGTCGACTTGCCGCAACCGTTGGCGCCGATCAGGCCGTAGCGGTTGCCCGCGCCGAATTTGACAGAGACGTTTTCGAACAGCGGCTTGGCGCCGAACTGCATCGTGATGTTAGCTGTAGAGATCAAAGGTTTATCCTGCGGAACATTCAGAGTAGCTAAGGGTGCGGCAGTACCTGTTCAGTACCTGTCTGCGCCGATCCACAACCGTGCAAAGGCGGCGCGGTCACAGGCGCAAGGGTCCATCCGGCATAAGAGGACAGCAGCATACGAAGCGCCGAGCCCGAATGGATGTGCGCGAAACCGGTTCACGGTGTCGGCCAAAAGGGGGGCGCATAATATTTGGCGGCGATTGTACTGATCTGGCCGCGTTAACGATAGGGTATTGCCCGGGCAAGACAGTTTTTCACAAATGAGGATAACTTTCAGTTACAACATGTGACTAAAATGCCATCTCTCTTGATGCGTCTCTTTTGCCGCTTGGTTGGCCAGGGGACGCAACCCGTTCACTCCAGTGCGTGACGATTCCGTGAAACTCATCATTGCTGCGATCTACATCCTGTCCATCGGCTATGTACACCTGCGCGGACGCGTGCGGCACAAGCTCGGACGCCAGCTGAGCGACCACTCGTCCTTCCTGGCGCCTGTCAATTGCCTGCTTTACCTGTGTTCGAAGTTGCCCAACAAGCCGTACCTGAGCCCGGCGGACTTCCCTGATCTGAGCCCCCTGCAGGCCCACTGGGAAGAAATCCGCGCCGAGGGCCAGAGCCTGTTGCAGGCGGGGGCGATCAAGCGCTCAAATCAATACGACGACGTGGGTTTCAATTCGTTCTTCAAGACCGGCTGGAAGCGCTTCTACCTGAAATGGTACGGCGACAGTCACCCCTCGGCCATGAAGTTGTGTCCACGCACCACTGAACTGGTGCAGAGCATCGGTTCGATCAAGGCGGCGATGTTTGCCGAGCTGCCGCCCGGTTCCAAACTGGTTCGGCACCGCGATCCGTACGCCGGCTCCTATCGGTATCACCTGGGCCTGGAAACCCCCAACGATGCCGGTTGCTATATCAACGTCGATGGCGAGCCTTACCATTGGCGCGATGGCGAGGCGGTGGTCTTCGACGAAACCTTCATTCATTACGCCGAAAACACCACTTCTCAGAACCGCATCATTTTGTTTTGCGACGTCGAGCGGCCAATGCGGTTTCGCTGGGCAACAGCCTTCAATCGCTGGTTCAGCCGCACCGTGATGGCCGCTGCGGGTGCGCCTAACGATGCCGGCGACAAGACGGGTGGATTGAACCGGGCGTTCTCCAGGCTCTACAAGATTCGCTTGCAGGGCAAGGCCCTCAAGAAGCGCAACCGAAAGTTGTATTACCTCCAGAAGTGGGCGTTTTTTGGCGGCCTGCTGGCGGTGTTCATCTGGATCTGAAGTCTTGCCAGCTCCTACCAAGAGCATTTGTTCACTCCCCGGGTTTTTCTGCGTCCAGTTGTTCCCACATCCTGGCGGTGATCCGTTGGCGATGGCTGTAGCCTTCCCATGGATCGGCGCCCAGACCTCTGGCCCGTTCGAGGGCCGTCTGGATATCCCATTGCTGGGCATTGCGCAGGCCGTCGAGTTCAGCCCTGGCGATTGGCATCGATACCGGTAGGCCCGGCCGGGCGCGTACCGAGTAGGCAGCCACCGTGCTGGCGCCTCGGGTGTTGCGCAGGTAATCGACGAAAACCTTCCCGATCCGGTTCTTGGGTCCCATGGTTGCGGTGATCCGCTTCGGCATCTGCCGGGTCATGAATTGCGAGATGGCTTTCGCGAAGGCCTTGGTGACATCCCAGCTTTCGCTTCGCGCCAACGGAACGATGATGTGCATGCCTTTGCCGCCGCTGGTCTTGAGGAACGCCTGCAGGCCCAGCTCATCGAGCAAGGACAAGGTCATGCGAGTGGCCTCGAGCATGGCACTCCAGGGCAGCGACGGGTCAGGGTCCAGGTCCAGGACGAACAGGTCCGGCGTTTCGATCCGGTCGTGAGTGGCGGTCCAGGTGTGCAGTTCCACCGCGCCCATCTGCGCCGCACTGATGAGGGCCGGGAGACTGTCGATTTCCATCAGGGCGGCATGACCTGGGTCCAGTCCCGGATCCAGCTGCCGGATATGAGGAATTTCCAGGCGATCGGCGTGCTTCTGGAAGAACTGTTCTTCGCCGATTCCGTCGGGTGCCCGCAACAACGCGACGGGCCGCAGTTTCAGATGGGGCAGGATCCACGGTGCGATGTCCGCGTAATACTGCGCCAGTTCGACTTTCTGCACGCCACTGAGGCTGTCGATGACGCGCTCTGGATGGGTGATCTTCACGCCGGCGACTTCCACGTCGTGCTCCTTGCCGCCGCGCTTGGGTTTCGACGTCCTGGTTTTTTTCGGCAGAGGGTGCTCGCGGACAATCTTTTCCGCCGGCATATCGTCGAGCATGTCCACGAAAGCGGCCTGGCGCACAAGGCCGCCGGCGGTCCATTCGGTGAACTCGATCTCACAGACCAGCTCAGGCTCTACCCACTGCACGCCGCGCCCCTGTGTCGGCTTGACAGGTTTGGCCAGGGGCGAAGCATCACGCTCCTGGGCGGCAAGTCGCTCATGCAATCGTTTGATTTCATCCTGGCTGAACCCGCTGCTGACCCGCCCGGCATACACCCACCCCGCGGGGTCCTTGACTGCGAGCAACAAGGCTCCGAAGCCGTTGCGCCTGCCTTGAGGATGGGTGAACCCGACGATCACGAAAGCCTGGCGCAGCCGGCACTTCAGGTTGACCCAGTCGCTGCTGCGCCGTGACACGTAAGGGCTACCCTGGCGCTTACCGACTACACGGTCCAGGGAGAGGGCGCTGGCGCTTTCCAGAATCTCATCCTCGTTGGCGAAAAAGGCTTCGGAGAAGCGCAGTCGCTTGCCACCGTGATGCTTGAGCGCTTTTCTCAACGCCGCGCGCCGCTCTTCCACAGGCGTCTGTCGCAGGTCCTCGCCGTTGAGAAACGGTGCGTCGAACAACACGTAGACCATGTCTACGGTGCGGCCGATCTCGAAAGCATCTCGCAGGGCCGCCATGTCGGACTGGCCGGTTTCGTCGAGCAGCACCAGGTCACCGTCCAGCCAGCTGTCTCCCAGGTTCAGCTCGGCCAGGGCCTCGGCGTGCAACTTGAGGCGTTCGGTCCAGTCTTGATGATCGCGGCTGAACAGGCGGACTTCGCCACCCTCGATGCGGGTCAGCAACCGATAGCCATCAAATTTGACTTCATAGCGCCATTCGCCCGACGGCGGTTGCTCCACAGGTGTTGCCAGTTGCGGCAACAGCCGTTCTGGCAGGCGCGTGTTCTGATGCGCCCGGTTTCGTTGGGTGTGGCTGGTAGCGGTTTTCTTGGATGTACGGGCAGATTCACTCTCGGCCTTGGCCATGACAGGTTCCCTTGTATCGCTGGCGTCCGTGGTTTAGCCCCGGGAGGCTTTGGTGGCTTTTTTTGCGGGAGCGGATTTGGCCTTAGCAGGTTTTGCGGCGGCCTTTGTGGCAGGCTTGTCGGCGGTCTTGCCTTTGCCGCCCAGGCTGCGCTTGAGCAGTTCGGTGAGGTCGATGACGTCCGCGGTCTTGCGCTGTTCTTCGCCGGGGTCGGTCTCCACCGCTTCGAGCCGGCCTTCGTTGGCCTTCTTCTCCACCAGCTCCATGATCTTGTCCTGGAAACTGTCCCGATAGTTCTGGGGTTCCCAGTCGGCGCTCATGTCTTGCACCAGGCGCTTGGCCATTTCCAGCTCGCCTTTGACCAGGTTCGGCTTGGTAACCTCGTCGCCCAGTTCGAGGATGTCCAGCTCACGCACTTCCGCCGGCCAGCGCAGCATCACCAGCACCAGGGCCGACTCCAGGGGCATCAATGCCGCCAGGTGCTGGCGGGTATGCAAGACGACGTGGGCCAGGGCCACCTTGTTGGTCTTGACCAGGGTTTCGCGAAGCAAGGCGTAGACTTTGCCGCCACGCTTGTCAGGGGCTAGGAAGTAGGGCGTGTCGATGTTCTGCAGTGGAATCTTTTCGCTGTCGACGAAGGAGAAAATATCGATGGTCTGGGTGGACTTGGGATGGGCGGAGCGGATTTCTTCTTCGCTGAGTAGCACGTACTGGCCTTTCTGGTACTCGACGCCCTTGACGATGTCTTCCTTGGTCACCTCTTTGCCTGTGACCTTGTTGACCCGCTTGTAGCCCACCGGGTCCATGCTGCGCTTGTCCAGCCAGTCGAAATCCACACCTTGGGACGACGTCGCCGAGACCAGTGCCACGGGAATGTGGACCAGCCCGAAACTGATTGCGCCTTTCCAGATTGCCCGTGCCATGGTGCGGTTTCCTTGCCGTGAAGGGTTCTCTCTGGTGACCTTCCGGCCTTTGAAAAAGTTTCCATGGCGCGCCGGCTGGCGGTGTGGCAGGGCGGCGCCTCTTCGATGAATACCCACCCGGAAGGTGCCCTGTGGGAGCGAGCCTGCTCGCGATGGCGGTGTGTCAGTCAACATAGCCATCGCGAGCAGGCTCGCTCCCACAGGATTGCTCTCAGAGAAGCCTCGTTACATCTTCAACCAGACATTTCGCTTAACAACCGTGAACCTGCGCGGTAGCGTGTTTTCGATATGCCTGAGCGATTTCCGCGAAGCAGGGAGGTACCGATGAACAGGCTAGTACTTGCGATCACCACGCTATTACTGAGCACCATCGTTCAGGCTGCTGCACCCGGCCAGGGCCCCATGGTCGTGGCTCAGAATCTGCCGGGCAACAACAACCCCTATAACAACCCCATACGTCGGGCCAATCCCAACAGCATGCAGGGAACCCAGCCCAACGTACCGACGATCCACAACAACCCGACGGTACCGGTACCCCGTCGACCGACCCTGGAAAATGGCGGTATCGGCAACGGCTACCCGCGTTCGGGGCCGCCGCCGGGTTCGCCCAGGCCCACCATCGAATCCGGTACGCCACCCAGAAACTCGAACGACAGCAATCGCTAGTCGTCTTGTTTTCCACCTCAGAAGGAAGTGTGCATGTTGCGTAAGACATTGCAGGCCGCGCTTTGCGCCAGTGCCGTCCTGATCCTTTCCGCGCCGGCCTGGGCCGCGCAAACCCAGGTACTGAAGAGCGAGGAGGGCAGCGTGGAGGTGACCACCGTGGTCAGGGGCTTGAAGCACCCCTGGTCCGTGGCATTCCTGCCGGGGCAGCGGGGCATGCTGGTCACGGAGCGACCGGGCAATCTGCGCCTGCTGAGCCCCGAGGGTCGTCTCTCGGCGCCATTGAGCGGTGTACCTGAGGTATGGGCCAACGGCCAGGGCGGCTTGCTGGACGTGGTGTTGTCACCTGACTTCAAGCAGGATCGCACCGTATACCTGTCCTACTCCGAGGCTGGCAAGGACGGCAAGGCCGGTACCGCCGTGGGGCGTGGACAGCTCTCCGAGGACTCGAAGCGCCTGGAGAACTTCGATGTGATTTTCCGTCAGCAGCCCAAGCTCTCCACGGGTAATCACTTCGGCTCGCGGCTGGTCTTCGACCGGGAGGGGTATCTGTTCATCACCTTGGGGGAGAACAACGACCGCCCGACGGCCCAGGACCTGGACAAGCTGCAAGGCAAGGTCGTGCGCATCTACCCGGACGGCAAGGTGCCGGATGACAACCCCTTTGTCGGCCAGAAGAATGTCCGTCCCGAGATCTGGTCCTATGGCCTGCGCAATCCCCAAGGGGCTGCACTCAATCCCTGGAGCGGCACATTGTGGGAAAACGAGCATGGACCCAAGGGCGGCGATGAGCTGAATATCATCGAGCGCGGCAAGAATTACGGCTGGCCGCTGGCGACCCATGGCATCAACTACTCCGGTGCGCCAATTCCCGAAGCCAAGGGCAAGGATGTAGAGGGTGCGCTTGGCCCGCACCATGTCTGGCAAGTTTCGCCGGGCCTCAGCGGCATGGCGTTCTATGACAACGAGCGTTTCAAGCCTTGGCAGCACAATGTCTTCATCGGTGCGTTGGTGTCCCGGAATCTGATTCGCTTGCAGATGGAAGGCGACCAGGTCGTGCACGAGGAGCGTCTGCTGGGCGAACTCCAGGAGCGGATCCGCGACGTGCGCCAGGGGCCGGATGGTTATCTGTATGTCCTGACGGATGAAGACGACGGTGCGCTGTATAAAATCGGGCTTAAATGACCCGGGTCGAATCCTGTAGGCGCCCGGAAAAATGGTGGGAGCGAGCCTGCTCGCGATGGCAATGTATCAGTCGATAGAAATGTTGACTGACACACCCTCATCGCGAGCAGGCTCGCTCCCACAAGGTCCGGTTTCTCTGGTCTTACGAAATCGGCTGCAGATAGACGCCGTTGCTCAGGTTCTGCTTGAGATGGTGGCTCGTGTCGTCAGCCAGCACTTCCGGCTGATCATTGATCAGCCCCTCAAGCACGCGTTGGACCACATCGTGCGGGGATGCCTTTGGAACGCCTTCGATGCCTCGTGTCATGTCGGTGTCCACGAATGCGACGTGCACGCCCACCACCAATGTGCCCTGGGCGGCCAGGTGCAGGCGCAAGCCGTTGGTCAGCGACCAGGCGGCCGCTTTGCTGGCCGAATAGGTAACGGTGCCGGGGAGATTGACCCAGCTCAGGGCCGAGTGCATGTTGACGATGGCGCCGCCGCCGTTCGCTGCCAGGATCGGCGCAAAGGCCTGGCTGGTGGCCAGCGGGGCAATGGCATTGATCTCGAATTCATGGCGTAGGGTTTCCAGGCTGATGTTGCCTCGTTCCTGGCCTTCCATTCCGCTCACGCCTGCGTTGTTGATCAATAGCGTCAGGTCCGGCGCTTGAGCGACGGCCGCGGCGATGTCTTCGGGACGGGTGACGTCGAGTTTGATGGGGATCACGTTGGGTTGGGCGTCGATTGTCCCGGGGTCACGTGCTGCGGCGTAGACCTTGGCGGCACCGGCCGTCAGGAGTGCTTGCACGAAAGCCTTGCCCAAACCACGGTTGGCGCCGGTTACCAGCGCCACGCTGCCTTTGATTTGCATGTTGAATCTCCAGTTGTTGACGAAAAGGAACAAAGCGGCGCACGGGCGCCTTGGCGGTTTATCTGGCGAGACTGCCTCGCAGAATGAACAGGACCAGCGCAATCATGCAGGCCACGGCCTGGATGCTGCCCAGGGCCGTGACCGGCGCAAAGGGCAAGACCGAGGCCAGCCAGGTGCTCAGCGCGGCAGCGCCCATGGAGATGAAGCCGAACAGTGCGGAGGCCATTCCGGCCTCTTTGCCGAAAGGCCCCATGGTGATGGCGGTACCCAGCGGATTGGCGAGTCCCATGCCCCAGAGGAATGTCACCATCGAGAGGGCGTAGCGCCCAAGGCCTGGATCGGCAGGCCCCGCGAGAAGCAAGCCGCCGCCGGCCATGGCGCAGGCAATGCCCAGGAGGGTGACGATGCGGGGACCGTGGCGATGGGCGAGGCGGGGGGCCGCCATGCCGGCGCCGAACACGACGAATACCGTGGCAGCGAAATACAAGCCAGTCTGCAATGACGTCAGGCCGATCCCTTTCATCAAGATGGCAGGTGCCGCGGCGAACGAGGCAAACAGCCCGCTCATCAGGAGGCTCATTGAGACGGCTGGCAGGATGAACCGCTTATCCAGCGCCAACCGTCCATAGGCACGAATCACGCGCATGGCTGAGAGCGGCGCCCTGCGATCGGCTGGATGGGTTTCTCCCAGGCCACGAATGTAAAAGAGCGCGAGGACAACGGCGGCCAGTCCCACAAGGATGAAGATGGCGCGCCATCCGAGTACGGCCGATAGCACGCTGCCCGCCAGGGGGGAAAAACCAGGCGCAGCGGCGGTGGCGATCATGGTCAGGGACAAGGCACGGGCAAGAGCTTCTCCCTCGAACAGATCCCGCGCAATAGCCCGCGACAACACCGAGGCTGCGCAGACGCCCAGCGCCTGGACGACGCGTCCGGCGATCAGCACGTCAAGATCGGTGGCAAGCCCCCCGATAACGGTGCCGACCACAAATACTAGCAGTCCGCCTAGCACCAGTTTCTGGCGTCCATAGCGATCGGCCAATGGCCCGACGATGAGCTGGCCCAAGGCGAACGTGATGAAGAAGCTCGACAGCGTCAGGCCCAGTTCCCGCGCACTCACACCGAGGTCTTCACCAATGATCGGAAATGCCGGGAGAATGATGTTCGTGGAAAGTATGCCGATGGCCGCCAGGCCTGCCAGCAGGGCCACAATTCGTCCGGTCAGCGGCCTCAGGGTCTGTGTAGCCTCATTCGCGAGAGCGGTCGTCATGGCGTAGCACTCTTTCAGGTGGGTTGTGGCAGATCGGTCGTGGATGAAAAGCTGATCGATATTTTTGTCGTAATATATGATGCTTGTCATATTTATCGCCGAGCATGATGATCATCATGCAATTCGTCAAGCCAAACATTCAGGATTTGCCATGAGATATCCCCCAGGCCTGACCGCAGAGCGCTACCAGACAATCCTGGAAGAGGCCTCCCGACTCTTTCGCGCCAAGGGGATCGCCGGGGCAAGCATTGCTGAGGTGATGAAGGCTTCAGGCCTCACCCATGGTGCCTTCTATGCGCATTTCGATTCCAAGGATGCGCTGGCTTGCGCCAGTCTCGAACGTGCGATGGACCAGTTGGCGCTCAAGATCGAGGAAACCATCGCCGGCAGTGTTGCTCCGAAGGAGGCGGTCCTGGCCTTGTACCTCAGTGAGCGGCACCGTGATCATCCGGAAGCAGGCTGTGCAATGCCTGCGCTGGCTGTCGAGGTGGCGCGCGAGCCGGGGATGCGGCGCGCCTTCACCCGTCGGGTTGCCGGGATGATTGCCTCTTTCAGGTCCCGTCTGCCCTGGCAGCGTGGCCGCTCTCGTGAAGATCAGGCCATCAGCTTCCTCGCTACGATGGTGGGAGCAATGGTGCTGGCCCGGGCAGTCGACGATCAGTCATTGTCCGACCGGATCCTGCGTGCGGCACGGGAGCAGTTACTCGACGCCGACAGGGAGTACGGGAGCGCAGGGCGGGAGGAGGCGGCAATGTTTATATCACCGGACGCGGCTGGAACGCTTCGACCGCAGTCGCTATTGTCTAGCGTGCTAGATAATAACTCGCTACAGGACGCGGTGCCTGAGAATCAGTTGTCCTTTGCCTTGTACAGTGCTTCCAATCGCATGATTCGCCTGCACAAGCCCTTGCTGGATCCGCTGGGGCTGACCTTCCCGCAGTACCTGGTCATGCTGGAACTGTTCCATGATGCGCCCAGGAGTGTCGGTGAGCTGGGGGCCAGGCTCGCGATGGATACCGGGACGATCACGCCCTTGCTCAAGCGTCTGGAGGCGTCGGGCAAGGTGACTCGGACCCGCGACCGGGAGGATGAGCGTCGGGTACTGGTTGCCCTGACCGATGCCGGAGAAGCGCTGCGCGAGGCGCTCTGGGCGGTCACCGACAAGATTGGAACGACCTGCCAGGTCCCTGGCGAACGCCAGGAAGCACTTCGCGATACGTTGGGTGCGTTCGCGCGGCCCATTTGCGGTGACGGTGTCTCTGGCGATCAGGATGTTGGCTGACACACCGCTTTCGCGAGCAGGCTCGCTTCCACAGGCGATTTGAAACGGATGAACGATTCACCATTGACTTGCCAGCAGCGCCCGGCTAATTTCCAGCCATGACTTCTACCGTACTGCGCAGCCAGCCAAGCATTATTACCGCCATTCCTTATTTGGCGGGCTAGCTGACGGCTGCACCCAACCCGCCCTTGAGGCGGGTTTTTTCTTTCTGTCTCCTGGGCCCGATTCAAACCAGGAGACCGCCATGACCGCTTCCCGCCCCGAGCAAACGTTGCTGGAGCAATACGTTAAGAAGATCCTCGCCGCGCCGGTGTACGAACTGGCCGTGCGCACGCCGCTGCAAGCGGCGCCTGCGTTGTCCGAAACCCTGGGAAATCGGATCCTGCTCAAGCGTGAAGACCTGCAACCGACGTTTTCTTTCAAGATCCGGGGCGCCTACAACAAACTCGTGCAATTGACACCGGAGCAGAGGGCCCGTGGCGTCATCACCGCTTCGGCTGGTAACCATGCCCAGGGCGTTGCATTGGCGGCACGGGAGCTGGGGATCTCGGCCTGTATTGTCATGCCCGTGACCACGCCGCAGTTGAAAGTGCTGGGCGTCCGTCACCGGGGCGCCGAGGCGCTGCTGCATGGCGAGAGTTTTCCGTTTGCCCTGGAACATGCGCTGGATCTGGCCCGGCAGACCGGTAGAGAGTTCGTTTCACCGTTCGATGACCCGGATGTCATTGCCGGACAAGGCACGGTTGCCATGGAAATACTGCGCCAGCACGCCGGTGCGCTGGACGCCATCTTCGTCCCGGTTGGCGGTGGGGGATTGATTGCCGGGGTTGCGGCCTACGTTAAATACCTGCGTCCGGACGTTCGCATCATCGGTGTGGAATCCCAGCATTCCGCTTGCCTGCAGGCGGCGCTGGCCGCCGGAGAGCGCGTCATCCTGCCGACCGTGGGGACCTTCGCCGACGGTGTCGCCGTGGCGCAGATCGGTGCCCATGGCTTCGATATCTGCCGCTTTTGCGTCGACGAGGTGGTGACCGTCAGTGACGACCAGCTGTGCGCGGCGATCAAGGACATCTATGACGATACCCGTTCCATCACCGAGCCCTCCGGTGCCCTGGCCGTGGCGGGCATCAAACAGTACGTCGCTCGCACCGGTGCCCGTGGCCAGACGTTGATCGCCATCGACTCGGGGGCCAACATCAACTTTGACAGTTTGCGCCATGTGGCGGAGCGCGCCGGCGTCGAAGCGGTGTGACCCACGACCTGTCATCGCTTTTTTCAACTACCCGACGGATGCCCGGCTCCGCTTTAGCAAATTGGGTCTACTCTAGCTTTCGACAGCAATAAAGTGATTGCACTCTGTATGCAGTTTGCAAGAAGGAAATCGCTGTTTACTTGCATTTTGCACGAGCCTGCCGGCGCACCGGTACGCTAAATGGTTGATTTATATCAAACCAGAATGTGGCAAATGCAGGCATATTTTTTGCGGGATGGTTCAAGAGTTCGCTTCCCGGACTCATTGATCAGAACGCCAAGAAATGAACATACGGCACGGTATTCGTAGTTCAGTCCGCAGGGAAGAAACGGACGAAATACCGTCGTTGTAAACATAAATTGGCCGCCTCAACAGGAGAGAGTTGCCATGTTTTTATCTGCCCTCGAAATGCGCAATATCATTGAAAGCAGTTTGCTGCCCAAGCGTTCGCAATGCACTTTGTCACCCGACTTGACGATGACGATCAAGATTTTCGACGATCATGAAACCGATCGCGTAGCCTTGATCAAGTCCAACATCGATGCCAACAAACTCACGGGCTGTCGGGCGATCAACGACCTGATTGCCGAGTTGCGCACCGAACTCGACCACAACCACGGCAGCGGGAACTACTTTCATCAACAACACCACCGTATGACCGGGCGCTGATCGCGACCTTGTCTTGGTCATCTGACGCCTGGGTCCGGCCAATAACCGAACCCGGCGTCCAGTTGCAGTGTGAAGATGCCACTCAGTCTCCCTTCGTGCAGGCATCCGTCAGTTTGCGATAGGAAACATCCCGGGTTTCTCCCATCTTGTCGATATACACCATTTGTGCGGTGATCACTTCGCAATAAGGTGTGGACGGTTCCGTCAGTGACAGCACCTTCTTGATCTCCAATGGCATGCCATAGCGATAAGGCATGGGCTGTGAGGTATTGTCGGCCTGAGCCAGACCGGTGATGCCGGCCAAGCCCAACAAGGACGCGGCGGCGAGTAACGCAGAAGTGTTCATGATCGGAATTCCGCAGCAGAGGGCCTCGACCTGATGCCCTGGCATCGAGGTCTGCCGCGCGGGGCCTTTGCGGGGAGGGCGCGGTCCGGGCCAGTGTCGGAGCGCAGGATTAAAAGGGGGTTAAGCCAGGTGCCTGGCTTTTGATGCTCCCAGGCTGCCGCAATGTTTGAACGAAGCGGCAGTCGCTGGGGCGAGTTGTCAGTTCAACTGCTGGCGATAGGGCAGGTCTGGCCCGGTCTTGCCGCAGGTCAGTGCGGCTGCACGCATGGCAAAGTCGAGCATGGCGCTGATCTGATCCCGGGTCAGCGTCAGTAGACCCTCGACTGAATCCAGTTGCTGTTCGATCAACCAGGTAATCAATGCGGCCTGGAAGGTATCCCCTGCGCCTACGGTGTCGGCGATTGTCACTGAGCAGGCCGGCATCGACCATGTTCCATGGCGACGGCTGAACACGGTTGCGCCCTGGCCGCCACGGGTCAGGAATACCAATTGGCAACGATGTTCCAGCCAGCCCTCGATCACCACCTGAGGATCCCGTTCGGGATAGAGCAGGCTCAAGTCTTCGTCGCTGACCTTGATCAGGTCGGCGTACTCCACCAGCGTCGCAATCCGTGAGCGCCACAGCTCGATGTCCGGCTGCGGGTTGAGTCGCACGTTCGGGTCCAGGCTGATCAGGCGCTTGCCGCTCTCCCGCTGCGCCAGCGCCAACAGGGTATCGCCAATCGGTTGCACCACCAGGCAAAACGAGCCGAAATGCAGGCCACTCACTTCAGGCCCCAGTTCGGGCAAGTGTTGCAGGCCCAGCTGTCGATCCGCGCAGCCTTCACCGCGAAAACTGTAGTGGGGCGAGCCGTTTGCCCCCACGGCGACCATCGCCAGGGTGGTCGGTGCGTCGAAGTCCCGCAGGTATTTTGCGCTGACACCTTCGTTGAGCAGGACCTGCTGCAAGCGCCGACCCAGGAAGTCGGTGGACAGCCCGGCAAACAGCGCCGATTCCACCCCCAGGCGACGCAGCCCTACCGCCACGTTGAACGGCGAACCGCCGGCGATGGCCTTGAAATTAACCTGCGAGGCCGGGCCGCCGCTTTCTTGATCACTGAAGAAATCAAACAGTGCTTCACCACACACCAGATACATGGATGTCTGCTCTCAAAGGGTTGCGACGTGTTGTCGATAAGTTTCATAGGCTTGTTGGGCGGCCGCGACATGTTCGGCGACCGGCCGGGTTTCGCTGGCCGGGTCGAGCTTGACGCAACGCTCGCAGAGTTCGGCCAGGCTGTGTTGCGATCCGGAATGGCACCACGCCGCCTGAATCGCCGCGCCCAAGGCTGCCGCTTCGCTCTGTTCGGTGCAGATGACCGTGGTGTTCATGATGTCGGCGACGATCTGCCGCCATACCGGGCTCTTCGAGCCGCCGCCGATCAGGCGGATGCTCCGTGCCTCGAGCCCTGTGGCGCGCAGCAGGTCCAGGCCATAGCGCAAGCCGAAGGTGGTGCCTTCGACCACGGCCCGGCACAGGTTGGCCCGATTCAGGTTGGTGGTGGTCAGGCCCAGCAGGCTGGCGGTGGCGTGGGGCAGGGCGGGAACGCGTTCACCGTTGAGGAACGGCAACATGCAGACTCCCTCGGCGCCGATCGGGGCCTGGGCCACCAGGGCGTTGAAGGTCTCGATGTCCAGCTCGAACAGCTCGCGCAGGGCGCTGGTGGCGTTGGTCAGGTTCATGGTGCAGATCAGCGGCAGCCAGCCACCACTGGATGAGCAGAAAGTCGCGACCGAGGCCTCGGGGCTGACCGCGGGCTCGCTGGCATAGGCATAGACCGTGCCGGATGAACCGAGGCTCATGGTGATCACGCCGGGCTGGATATTGCCGGTGCCGATGGCGCCCATCATGTTGTCGCCGCCGCCGCTCGCCACGATGGCCTCAGGGTTGATGCCCAGGCGCGCGGCAATGCCCGGCAGGATCCGCCCGACCGGCTGATGGGCCTCGATCAGTTCCGGCAACGCCGATTGCAACCGGCCGCTGGGGTCAATGTGTTGCAGCAGCTGCAGATCCCATTGACGGGTGCGTACGTTGAAATAGCCCGTGCCCGAGGCATCGCCGTATTCGCTGCAGTAACGGCCGGTGAGCCAGTGGTTCAGGAAGTCGTGGGGCAACAGGATGTGCGCGATGCGAGCAAAAATCTGCGGATGGTGTTCCCGGGTCCACAACAGCTTGGAAACCGTGTAGCCGGGAGCGATGACTACGCCGAGACGCTCCAGGGCACCGCTTTCACCGCCCAGGTACACTAGCAGATCATCGTTTTGCGGGGCGCTTTCGGTGTCGCACCAGAGCTTGGCCGGGCGCAGCACCTGATCCTGCTCGTCGAGCAACACCAGGCCATGTTGCTGGCCGGAGACGCCAATGCCAAGTATGGCCTTGCCGTCGACACCAGCGTCTGCCAAGGCCTGGTGAGTGGCTTGGATGAACGCATCGATCCATTGCCCGGTGTCTTGTTCACGCCGGCCATTCGCGCCACTGATCAGGGTGTGGGCCGCAGCGCCCTGGCCCAGGACCTGGCCGCTGTTCGCATCCAGGATCAAGGCCTTGGTGCCTTGGGTGCCGCAGTCGATGCCCAGGAACAACTGTTGACTTGCCATAGAAACCCTCATGTGCGTGACACTGAACCGTGACAGATCGTTCCCACGCTCTGCGTGGGAATGCCTCAACGGACGCTCCGCGTTCGGCTTGTGGGGCGCAGAGCGTCCCTGGCTACATTCCCACGCAGAGCGTGGGAACGATCAACCGTGTGCAGTTTAGTCTGCGTCGGCCAGCACCCGCTCAAGTGTCCGGGTCACCCCATGCTCGCGCAAGCTGTTGCAGCACCATTCGAAGGCCGCGACGAACTCCGCCGAGCGCGGGATCGCTGTGCCGAAAATCTCCTCGACCTCCAGCATCCGTTGGGTCACCAGCGCATCGTCGGCCACCAGTGCCTGGCAGAATCCCGCCCGAGGGTCGGGAATCGTGTAGTTCACGCCGTTCTCGTCCACCCCTTTGAGGTACACGGCCCAGGCCGCGACCACCAGCGCCGCGCGCCGGGTTTCGCCGCCGTCGGCTATCAGGCGGTTGATGGTCGGCACGGTGAACTTCGGAAACTTCGACGAGCCGTCCGAGCATACCCGTTCCAACTGGTCGGCGATGGCCTGATTGGAAAAACGCTCCACCAGGGTGTTCTTGTAGTCGCCCAGGTCGATGCCCGGTACGGGGGCCAGTTGCGGCGTCACGTCGAGGTCCATGTAGGCACGGATATACCGCACGAACAACGGGTCGTTCATGGTTTCATGGACGAAGCGATAGCCCTTGAGGAACCCCAGGTAGGTCAGGGCCAGATGGCTGCCGTTGAGCAGTTTGATCTTCATTTCTTCGTAGGGAGAAACGTCATCGGTGAACTGCACACCGACCTTTTCCCAGGCCGGGCGCCCGTTGACGAATTTGTCTTCCAGTACCCATTGCACGAACGGCTCGCAGACCACCGGCCAGGCATCGTCGATCCCGTGTTCGTCGTGCAACTGCAGGCGATGGGCGACACTGGTCATGGGGGTGATGCGGTCGACCATGGCGTTGGGAAAGCTCACGTTGTGGTCGATCCACTGCGCCAGTTCGGCGTCGTGCCGCGTGGCGAAGGCCAGCAGGGCCTTGCGGGTCACCGCGCCGTTGTGGGGCAGGTTATCGCAGGACATCAGGGTGAACGCCGATGTCCCGGCGGCACGGCGTTTGGCCAGCGCGGCGCAGAGGAAACCGAACACGGTGGTCGGCGCGTCCGGGTGGGCCAGGTCGTGCTGGATCTGCGGCAGATGGGCCATGAATTCGCCGTTGCTGTCGTCGATGCAATAGCCGCCCTCGGTAATCGTCAGCGAAACGATGCGGATCTGCGGATCCGCCAGTTTGTCGATCAGCACCTGGGCGCCGTCCTCGGCCAGCAACATGTCGTTGATGGCGCCAATCACGCGGACTTCGGTGTCGTCGTTGTCGCCCAGTTCGTACAGGGTGAACAGATAGTCCTGGCTGGCCAGGTCATCCCGGGCGCGGCGGTCTTCGGCCCGCAACCCGACGCCGCAGATGGCCCAGTCCAGATCGGCGCCGGTGTTCATCAGCGCATCGGTGTAGTACGCCTGGTGAGCCCGATGGAAGCCCCCGACGCCGATGTGGGCGATGCCCTGGCGGATATCGCCCAGGGGATAGGCGGGCAGGGCAACTTCCGGCTTGAGGTTATGCAGGTTTTGGCGGTTGAGTTTCATCGCGAGTCTCGGTAATCAGGCGGCGGCGCGCAGCGCACGGGTGACCGCTACGCCATCGGCATCGAATAAATGGCAGTGTTGAGCGTCCAGGTGCAGGTTCAACTGCTCGCCGAAACGGCTCGCCAGATCGCCGCGCACTCGCATGGTCAAGGCTTCACCGGACGTGGTGTTGACGTGGCAGAAGGTATCGCTGCCCAGTCGCTCACTCACGTCGGCGGTCACTTGCAGCGTGCATTCACCGGGTTGTGCCAGGTTCAGGTGTTCCGGACGGATGCCCAGGGTGACCGGGCTGCCGACGTTGAGGCTCGCGCCGTTCACCGGCAACTGGATGCGTGTGCCCGCATCCAGCTGAATTTCGCAACCCTGGCCGTTGAGCGCGCTAACCTTGCCCTTGAGAAAGCCCATTTTCGGCGTGCCGAGAAACCCGGCGACAAACAGATTGGCCGGCTGGTGGTACAGCTCCAGGGGCGAGCCGACCTGCTCGATGCGCCCGCTATTGAGCACCACCACCTTGTCGGCCAGGGTCATGGCTTCGACCTGATCGTGGGTCACGTAGATCATGGTTGCCTGCAGTTCCTTGTGCAGCCGGGCCAGTTCCAGGCGCATCTGCACCCGCAAGGCGGCGTCGAGGTTGGACAGCGGTTCGTCGAACAGGAAGATCTTCGGATTGCGCACGATGGCCCGGCCGATTGCCACCCGCTGGCGCTGGCCGCCGGACAGCTGTTTGGGTTTGCGTTCGAGCATCGGTCCCAGTTCGAGGATACGCGCCGCTTCGTTGACCTTCTTCTCGACGTCGGCCTTGGGCACGCCCGCCAGATCCAGGGCGAAGGACATGTTCTTGCGCACGCTCATGTGGGGGTACAAGGCGTAGGTCTGGAACACCATCGCCAGGTCGCGCTTGGCCGGGCTGACTTCGGTGATGTCACGCCCGTCCAGCTCGATGGTGCCGTCGCTGACCTCTTCCAGGCCGGCGATCAGCCGCAGCAGGGTGGATTTGCCGCAGCCCGACGGGCCGACAAAGACCACGAACTCGCGGTCGTTCACTTCCAGGTCGATACCCTTGATGATGGAAAAGCCTTCGAAGCCTTTTTGCAGATTCTTGATTTTCAGGTTGGCCATGATGATGGGCCTCCACGTCTGATTAGGTGTAGGGCGCGTTACTTCACGGCGCCAAAGGACAAACCGCGGACCAATTGCTTCTGGCTGATCCAGCCGAAGATCAGGATCGGCGCGCAGGCCAGGGTCGAGACGGCGGACAATTTGGCCCAGAACAAACCTTCGGGGCTGGAGTAGGAAGCGATCAGAGCTGTCAGTGGTGCGGCTTTGGACGAGGTCAGGTTCAGCGACCAGAAGGCCTCGTTCCAGCACAGAATCAGTGACAGCAACACGGTAGAGGCCAGGCCGCCCTTGGCAATCGGCAGCAGCACTCGAACCATCTCCTGCCACAGGGTGGCTCCGTCCAGGCGCGCGGCTTCGAGGATGTCGCGGGGAATGTCCTTGAAGTAGGTGTAAATCATCCAGACCACGATCGGCAGGTTGATCAGTGTGTAGATGATGATCAGCGCAGTGCGGGTGTCCAGCAGGCCAAAGCTCTTGGCCAGCAGGTAGATCGGCATCAGCACGCCCACCGGCGGCAGCATCTTGGTGGAGAGCATCCACAGCAAGGTGCGCTTGGTGCGTTGGGTTTCGTAGAACGCCATGGAGTAGGCCGCCGGTACCGCGATCAGCAGGCACAAAGCCGTGGCACTGAAGGACACCACCACCGAGTTCCAGGCGAAAGTGAAATAGTCGCTGCGTTCGTTGATGTGCAGGTAGTTCTCCAGCGTCGGCGTGAAAATGAACTGCGGCGGCGTGGCGAATGCATCGATTTCGGTCTTGAAGCTGGTCAGCACCATCCAGAAGATCGGGAAGAAGATCAGGATCGCAATGGCCCAGGCCAGCGTGCCCAGCAGCAGGCTTTGCAGCCGACGGGATTGTTGAAGTGTCATGGCGGCGGCCTCAGTTCTTGTCAGTGAGGTTTTTGCCGATCATCCGCACCAGGATGATGGCGGCGATATTGGCAATGACCACGGCTATCAGGCCACCGGCCGAAGCCATGCCGACGTCGAACTGCACCAGCGCCTGGTTGTAGATCAGGTAGGCGAGGTTGGTCGAGGCGTAGCCGGGGCCGCCGTTGGTGGTGGTGAAGATCTCGGCGAACACCGACAACAGGAAAATGGTCTCGATCATCACCACGACGGCAATCGGCCGCGCCAGATGCGGCAGGGTCAAGTGCCAGAAAATCGCGATCGGACCGGCGCCGTCCAGGCGGGCGGCTTCTTTCTGTTCCTGGTCGAGGGACTGCATGGCCGTCATCAGGATCAGGATCGCGAAGGGCAGCCACTGCCAACTGACAATGATGATGATCGACAGCAGCGGGTAGTGGGCCAGCCAGTCCACCGGCTGCGCGCCAAACAGTTTCCACACTGAAGCGAGGATCCCCGAGACCGGGTGGAAAATCAGGTTCTTCCAGATCAGTGCGCCCACGGTGGGCATGATGAAGAACGGCGAGATCAGCAGGACCCGGACGATGCCGCGGCCAAAGAACTCGCTGGCCTCCAGCAATGCACTGATCAGAACCCCGAACACGATACTGATGAGCAGCACACTGCCCACCAGCAACAAAGTATTGGTGGCACCGGGTATGAAGCCCGAATCAGTGAGGAAGTACGTGAAGTTCTCCAGCCCGACGAACTCGTTTTCACCGGGGTAGAGCAGGTTGTAGCGGATCATCGAGAAGTAGACGGTCATGCCCAGGGGCACGATCATCCACAACAGCAACAAGGCTACCGATGGACTGACCAGGAACCAGCCGGGGTTCGCCAGGCGGAGCTTGCGCGTCGGTGCGGCAATTTCGAGAGGCGCTTTGGCAGTTGTCGTTGAAGTATTCATGGCATTGAACCGTTTTGTGCGGGCCTATGAAGAACCCAAATGTGGGAGCAATTCCTTGTGGGAGCGAGCCTGCTCGCGATAGCGTCCGACCTTCGCCATCGAGGTGGCTGTCACACCGTCATCGCGAGCAGGCTCGCTCCCACACTGGATCTCCTACAGAAATGGATGCGGCGCAGTTACTTGGGATACCCGGCACGCTTCATCTCGCGCTCGGTGGTGGACTGCGCGGCGGTCAACGCCTGGTCCACGCTCTGCTGACCGGTCAGTGCGCCGGAGAAGAACTTGCCCACCTGGGTGCCGATGGCCTGGAACTCGGGAATGGTCACCAACTGGATACCGATATAAGGCACCGGCTTGAGGGTCGGCGCTTTCGGGTCGGCGACTTTCAGCGACTCCAGCGTGACCTTGGCGAACGGCGCGGCTTTCATGTAGTCGTCGCTGTAGGTCGAGGTGCGGGTGCCTGGCGGTACGTTGGCGATGCCATCGGTCTTGGCGACCAGTTGGCTGTATTCCTTGGAGGTCGCCCAACTGGTAAAGACCTTGGCGGCATCCTTGGCCTTGGAGCTGGTCGGGATTGCCAGTGACCAGGAGTACAACCAGGAGGTGCCTTTATCGGTTTTTTCGTGGGGTGCGAAGGTGAAGCCGACATGATCGGACACCTTGCTCTGGGTCTTGTCGGTCACGAACGAGCCGGCGACGCTGGCATCGACCCAGATCGCGCATTTGCCGCTGTTGAACAGGGCCAGGTTCTCGTTGAAGCCGTTGCTCGACGCACCTGGAGGGCCGGACTTCTTCATGTTGTCGACGTAGAAGGTCAGCGCGTCTTTCCACTCGGGACCATTGAATTGCGGTTGCCACTTCTCATCGAACCAGCGCGCCCCGTAGCCGTTGGCCAGGGTGGTGATCAGCGCCATGTTCTCGCCCCAACCGGCCTTGCCCCGCAGGCACAGGCCATATTGTTCCTTGCTCTTGTCGGTGAGTTTCTCGGCAAACTCACCGATCTGGGTCCAGGTCGGGTGTTCGGGCATGGTCAGCCCGGCGTCCTTGAACAAGTCGGTGCGGTAATAAGTGATCGAACTTTCGGCGTAGAACGGCAGGGCATACAGCGAACCCTTGACGGACAGGCCGTCACGCACGGAAGGGAAGACGTCGTCCAGGTCGTAGGAGGCTGGCAGATCTTTCATCGGTTCCAGCCAACCCTTGGCGCCCCAGAGTGCAGCTTCGTACATGCCAATGGTCAGCACATCGAACTGTCCACCCTGGGTGGCGATGTCGGTGGTCAGGCGTTGGCGCAGGACGTTTTCTTCGAGCACCACCCAGTTCAGCTTGATGTCCGGATGCTCCGACTCGAAGGTTTTCGAGAGCTTCTGCATGCGGATCATGTCGCTGTTGTTGACGGTGGCAATGGTGAGGGTCTGCGCGCCGAAACTGACGCTGCTGAGGGTCATGCAGGTGGAGACAAGCAGAGCTTTTACCGAAGGTTTCATCGCGCACTCCTTTTCCGTGCCGAAAGGCGGCGGAAGGACAGTTATTGTTTTTTGTCTTCCGGATGAAGGGAAGAATGTGCGCTGATTACAGCCTTCAATGGCCGGCGTGACAAATCATCCGTCGCACTGGTGCTGATACTTTTTTGCACTGGACGAAGATGGTTGGTGAAAGGATTACCTGTGGCGAGGGGATTTATCCCCGCTGGGCTGCGAAGCGGCCCCAAATATCTCTGCCACCGCGGTGTATCAATTAGAACGCAAGGGGCCGCTTCGCGACCCAGCGGGGATAAATCCCCTCGCCACAGGGGAGCAAAGTGTCAGCCCTGGTTCTGCTCGGTCAACCGCTGCACCGCCAGCCGCCGGTAATGGGAAGGGGTCATGCCCTTGAGCTGCTGGAAGCGCCGGTTGAAGTTCGAGATGTTATTGAAGCCCGACTCGAAACAGACATCCGTGACCGGTTTGTCACCGTCGGCCAGCAGTTCGCAGGATTTGCTGATGCGCAGGCGGTTGACGAATTCGATGAAGCAACGACCGGTGGCCTGTTTGAACACCCGGCTGAAGTAGGTGGGTTTCATGCCCAGGTGCTCGGCGACTTCCTCCAGGGGCAGTTCCCGAGCGTAATGGGCAAAAATGTAGTCCACGGCCCGGTTGGTACGGTCGATGCTGTGCTCATCGGTCATCTGCGAAGATGCGCCACCGGAGAGCACTTGATAGTCATCCGTGGTGGCCAGCAACTCCATCAGGATGAAGAAATACCCCAGGCGGCTCATGCCCTGGGAGTCGGCAATGCGCTGCATCAGGATCATTGCCTGGCGGATGGTGCGCTTGCAGCGGAACTCGATGCCGTAGCGGGCCCGTTCGAGCAACGGCGCGATGGTCTTGAGTTCGGCAAATACCTGGTGTCCGCTTTCGAACAACTCGTCGGTGAAATTCACCAGCATGTCGCGCTTGGGCACCACTTCGTCCTCGGCCACCTGGCTGATCCAGTTGTGGGGCAGGTTGGGGCCGGTGAGAAACAGGGTCTGCGGGTAGAAGTTGCCGATGTAATCGCCAATGAACACCTTGCCGGAACTGGCGACGATCAGGTGCAGCTCGTATTCCTTATGGAAATGCCAGCGCACCAACGGGCAAGGAAAGCCATGCTGGCGATAGATGATGGACAGTCCGTCATGGTCATCCATCAACTCGTAGGAAGGGTCGGTGACTCTTGCTGTTCGGGTCATGGGCCTGCACTTTTATTGTTATAGCCGTTGGATAATGCCCCCTTCGCCGAGCGGGTGCCACCCCGAATCATCTTCCGATGGTCGCCCGGCGCCATGCCATGACTGATGCTGGCACCTACGCCGGCGCGTTGTTGCGGTGCTTTTCTTCAATCCACTGGGACATGTATTGGGTGCTCTTGTGCTGGTGGTGGCGCAACATGCTGCCGGTGAAATTGTCACGACGTCGTTGCGCCAGGTTGGCACGGCACGCCTGGATATTTTCAATCAGCGCCGGGCCATGAATCTCTTTGCGATAACGCTCCGCCAGCAGCGTCAGCCCAGCATCCCGGGCCTGGTTCCAGAGAGCGGGGTCGCTGTACAACTGCACGGCGGCGCGGGCGATGTCTTCGGCGCTCTGTCTGATATCCCCAGGCCATGGCATCTCCCCCGACATGGCTTCGGCGCCGATGGGGGTCGTGACGCTTGGTGTGCCGCAGAGCATGGCCTCGATCAGCTTGCCCTTGATGCCGGCGCCGAAACGTAGCGGCGCCAGGCAGATGCGGGCCGCCGACATCACCTGCAGGGCGTCCTCGGCCCAGTTCATGATATGGAATCCCTGGGCCGGATTGTGCAGCGCGGCAGCTTTCGGCGGTGTGTACGCGCCGTACAGGTGCAGTTGCGCGCCCGGCAGTTGCTGGCGGATCAGTGGCCAGATGGCGTTCTTCATCCAGAGCACGGCATCCCAGTTCGGCGCATGACGGAAGTTGCCGATACTCAAGAAATGCGCCCGTTCCTCGAATGGCGCCGGTGGCGTGGCCGGCAGATCAATCATCAACGGGCACCAGAGCAGGAGGTTGCGGGGCACCTTGAATTGTTCCACCAGCAGTTCGATCTCGACTTCGGACACCATCAGGTTCAGATCGCAGCGGTACAAGGCGGCGATCTCGCGCTTGGCCATATCGGTGTCGGCCATCAATTGGAAGGTTTCGGGCAGGTCGGGCGCGAAAAGATCGCTGAAATCCTGGGAGGTCTCATCAGCTTTCAAACGGTCCTTGAGGCGCTGGTGCCGGGCGTGGCGCAGGCTTTGCAAATCCGACGTTTCCAGCACACGCAAGGCGCCGGGGCAGTGTTTCTCGACCCGCCAGCCGAATTGCTCTTCCATCATGAACTGGTCGAACAGAACGATGTCCGGTGCCAGCTCGCTGACGAACACATCGAAACTGCTGTTATTGAGTTCGATAGGCACTTCTCGGATGCCCAGTTCGATCAGGTCCGCGCGCTTCTCCCCGGGCCTCGCCGGGCTGCTGAACGTGATGTCCCAGCCTTGTCCGAGGAATGCCTCCAGGATCTGCATGATGTGTCCGCCCGCTGCCGATGAACGCGGCTCGGGCCAGACATAACCGATGACCAGGACCTTGAGGGCGGTGGGATGAGGCATGGGCAGGCATTTCCTTGGGAGGGATCAGGCGCGGTCGGCGCGTGGGGCGCCGATAGTGACCAAGAATCCGCTTGGGCTCAAGAAAGAATGCTTCTGACCTTGTCGCGTAGCTGATCAATGGAAAAAGGCTTGCCGATCACCGCCATGCTTTCCGGCACGTCGACGCTTTCGGCATAGCCGCTGGCGAACAGGACCGGCAGCCCAGGCCGTACCAGGCGGGCCTGCTTGGCCAGCTCGCGGCCGTCCATCACCGGCAGGCCTATGTCCGTCATCATCAGCTCGATCGGCTGATCCAGGTTGCGCAGGTAGTCCAGCGCCTGCTCACAACCGTCCGCCTCGAGCACCCTGTATTCCAGTTCTTCCAGGACATCAACGATCAACATCCGGACGATGTCGTCGTCTTCGACTACCAGAACGGTGGTGGCGGTGACAGGGGCGGGGGTGGACATAGTCATTATTCTCAGAAGAAAAAATCGGGAAGGGCGAAAAGGGCCTCATGCATGAGTAAGTAGCGAGGCGACACAAGTTCCCGAGCCTGTACAAGAAAGGATCTATAGTACAAGAGCTGACAAGGATAGTCGCTTCCTTGCTACGGGATTGGCCGTTGTGGGAATTGTGCCTTTGACTTTGTCAGAAATGTGGATCCAGTCCGTGTCTTTCGGGCAAACTCCATGGTTTTCAACTGTTCGCCAAGGCCTTTTCCATGACTCCTTCGTCTTCGGTTGACGAGCAAAGCTTTCGCAAACTCCTGAGCCGTAATATCAGCCTGCCGCTGGGCATAGGCGCCCTCAGCGCGGTGTTTTTCATTGTGCTGATCACTTATCTGCTGTCGGTGATCCAGTGGGTCGGGCACAGCGATCGGGTGATCAGTAATGCCAATGAAGCCATCAAGCTGAGCGTGGACCTGGAGACCGGCATGCGCGGTTATCTCCTGAGTGGGGACGAGCACTTCCTCGACCCCTATGAGATCGCCAGGCCGCGTATTGCCGTCGCGCTTGAGACATTGCTGGAATTGACAGCCGACAACCCCATCCAGACCGAACGCTTGCGCAAGGTGCAAGCGCTCCAGACGGAGTGGGCCAATTACGCCCAGAGCATGATCGACCTGCAACGCAGCAGCGGCGATTATCGGGGAGCGGTGAAGGCCGGGCGCGGCAAGCGCCTGACGGATGAAATCCGCAAGACCTTTGAAGACATCGTCGACACCGAGCAGCAATTGCGTACGACGCGCAACGAAGAGGTGCGCTCCACCACGGTCTGGAGCATTACCCTCTATTTGCTGTTCGTTGCCGCCGTCAGCGGATTGCTGGCCTATGTCGGACGACGAGATCTGTTGAGCCTGTCCAACAGTTACGGCGCCAGCCTGCGGATACAGCAAGAGAGTGCCTTGCACCTGGAGAAACAGGCCTGGCTGCGCAATGGCCAGACCCAATTGGCCGAGCAGGTGCTGGGGCAACTGACCCTGAACCTGTTGGGGCGCAATATCCTGCAGTTCTGCGCCAAGTACCTCGACACCGTCGTTGCCGCGCTGTACGCGCGGGAGGAAAACGGTGTGCTCAAGCGGGTGGCCACCTACGGTCTTTCCCGGGAGGAGGACGAACAGCACCAAATGATTGTTGCCGGTGAAGGCATCGTCGGCCAGGCCGTGCAGCAGGGGCGTCTTATTCGTCTGGACCCTGTACCCGACGATTACCTGAAAGTCAGTTCGGGGCTGGGGCAGGGCTTGCCCAACAGCGTGGTGGTGGTGCCGACCAGCGATGACGACCGGATCAACGGCGTCATCGAACTGGGCTTCCTGCGGCCGTTGACCGAGCGTGACATCGAGTTGCTGGAACTGATTGCAGGTAATGTCGGCACCTCCATCGAAGCCGCCCGCTACCGGCAGCGCTTGCAGGAGGTACTGGCGGAAACCCAGCAATTGAACGAAGAACTGCAGGTCCAGCAGGAAGAGCTCAAGACCGCCAACGAAGAGCTAGAGGAGCAGTCGCGCATTCTCAAGGAGTCCCAGGTCCACCTGGAGGCCCAGCAGCAGGAACTGGAGCAGACCAACGAGCAACTGGCCGAGCAACGCGACGCCATGGACCAGAAGAACAACGAGCTGAACCTGGCCCAGCTCCAGCTGCAGGAACGCGCTGAAGAGTTGCAGCGTTCGAGCAAGTACAAGTCCGAGTTCCTCGCCAACATGTCCCACGAACTGCGCACGCCGCTCAACAGTTCGCTGATCCTGTCCAAGTTGTTGGCGGAGAATCCGCAGAATAATCTGAGCGAGGAGCAGGTCAAGTTTGCCGAATCGATCTACTCCGCCGGCAATGACCTGCTCAACCTGATCAACGACATCCTCGACATTTCCAAGGTCGAGGCCGGCAAGCTGGAGGTGCGTCCGGAAAACACGGGCGTGTCGCGCCTGGTGGAAGGTCTGCGCGACATGTTCAAGCCGCTGGCGGCCGACAAGGGCCTGGGCTTCGACGTCCAGGTGCTGCCCGACGCGCCAGCGATGCTGTACACCGACCGCCAGCGTCTGGAACAGGTACTCAAGAACCTGTTGTCCAACGCAGTGAAGTTCACCGAGCAAGGCACCGTGAGCCTGTCCGTGGCCGGCCAGCCGGGTTCAGGCATCGCCTTCATGGTGCGGGATTCGGGCATCGGTATTTCCCCCGATCAGCAGCAGAGCATCTTCGAGGCATTCCGCCAGGCTGATGGCACCACCAATCGCCGTTACGGCGGTACTGGCCTGGGGCTGTCGATCTCCCGGGACCTGGCGGCGTTGCTGGGCGGCTCGATCTCCGTGTCCAGCGCGCCGGGGCAGGGCAGTGTGTTCACCCTGGTGTTGCCTGAGCGTTATGTCGAGCCTGGGGATACACCGGTGGAGCCGCGGACCTTCACGCCAACGGCCACTGTGCCGGCCTCCATCACCGATGTGCCGGCCGCTACACCGGCACCCTTGGTTGCCCAGGTGGACCTTCCCATTGCCCGCTTCGCCGATGACCGGGACAAGGCGCCGTTCGACGGCCGTTGCATCCTGGTGATCGAAGACGAGCCCAAGTTCGCCCGGATCCTTTTCGACCTCGCCCATGAACTGGGTTACCAATGCCTGGTAGCCCACGGCGCCGACGAAGGCTTTGACCTGGCCTCGCAGCTGGGCCCCGACGCCATCCTGCTGGACATGCGCCTGCCTGATCATTCCGGGCTGACGGTGTTGCAACGGCTCAAGGAACGGGCCGAGACCCGGCATATCCCGGTGCACGTGATTTCTGTCGAAGACCGCGTCGAAGCCGCGATGCACATGGGCGCCATCGGCTATGCGGTCAAACCGACCACCCGCGAAGAGCTCAAGGATGTATTCGCCCGCCTGGAAGCGAAGCTGACCCAGAAGGTCAAGCGAGTGTTGCTGGTGGAGGACGACGACCTGCAGCGCGACAGCATTACCCGCCTGATCGGCGACGAGGACATCGAGATCACCGCCGTCGGCCTGGCCCAGCAGGCTTTGGATCTGCTGCGGACCAACGTCTACGATTGCATGGTCATCGATCTGAAACTGCCGGATATGCTGGGCAATGATCTGCTCAAGCGCATGTCCACCGAAGAGATCTGCTCATTCCCGCCAGTGATTGTCTACACCGGACGCAACCTGACCCGCGACGAAGAGGCCGAGCTGCGCAAGTATTCGCGCTCGATCATCATCAAGGGCGCCCGCTCGCCAGAACGTCTGCTGGACGAGGTGACACTCTTTTTGCACAAAGTCGAATCCCGGTTGTCCCATGAACGGCAGCGGATGCTCCAGACAGCCCGCAGCCGGGACAAAGTGTTCGAAGGCCGCAAGGTGCTGCTGGTGGACGACGATGTGCGCAACATCTTTGCACTGACCAGTGCCCTGGAGGCAAAAGGGGCGGTCGTGGTCATCGGCCGTAATGGCTACGAAGCGATCGAACGCCTCAATGAGGTGGAAGACATCGATCTGGTGCTGATGGACGTGATGATGCCGGAAATGGACGGTTTCGAAGCCACTGCGCGAATCCGCAAGGACCCGCGCTGGCGCAAGTTGCCTATCATCGCCGTGACGGCCAAGGCCATGAAGGATGATCAGGAGCGTTGCATCGCCGCCGGCTCCAACGACTACCTGGCCAAACCGATTGACCTCGATCGCCTGTTTTCGCTGATTCGCGTGTGGTTGCCGAATATGGAAAGAATTTAGTGGAAAGAGACACCGACATTGAACTGCGTTTGTTGATCGAGGCGATCTACCTCAAATACAGCTACGACTTCAGGGATTACTCCGGCGCCTCCATCAAGCGCCGGGTCCTCCATGCGCTGAGCCAGTTCGAGTGCCGAACCATCTCGGCACTCCAGGAGCGTGTGCTGCACGATCCGGGCATGTTCATGCAGTTGCTGCAGTTGCTGACGATTCCCGTCAGCGAGATGTTCCGCGACCCCTCGCACTTCCTGGCAATTCGCCAGGAAGTGGTGCCGCTGCTCAAGACCTACCCGTCGCTCAAAATCTGGATTGCGGGCTGCAGCACAGGGGAGGAGGTCTATTCCATGGCGATTCTGCTGCGTGAAGAGGGGCTGTTGGACCGCACGCTCATCTATGCGACCGACATCAACCCCAGATCGTTGGAGAAGGCCAAGCAGGGCATTTTTTCCCTGGAGAACGTGAGGGCCTATACCCAGAACTATCAGCAGGCCGGAGGACGACGCTCGTTTGCTGATTACTACACCGCCGCCTACGATTATGCGATGTTCGACAAGACCCTGCGTGAGAATGTGACCTTTGCCGATCACAGCCTGGCGACGGACAGCGTCTTTTCAGAGACTCAATTAATTTCTTGTCGTAATGTATTGATATATTTCAACAAAAAACTGCAAGATCGCGCGTTTGGACTGTTTCATGAGTCCCTGTGTCACCGTGGTTTTCTTGTGCTGGGCAGCAAGGAGACGCTGGACTTCTCGGTGTTCGGCAAGCAATTCGAGCCGTTGGTCAAACAGGAACGGATCTATCGCAAGCTATGAACCAGACAACGGACAGACCCGGACCCGCAATAGAAGCTATCGCCGTTGGTGTATCCGCTGGTGGCGTGGAGGCGCTGCTCAGGCTGTTCGGGCAACTGCGCAAGGGCTTCCGTTTGCCTGTCCTGGTGGTGCTGCATCTGCCCAACGAGCGCCACAGCCAGTTGGCACAAGTCCTTGGTCATCGCCTGGCGATACCGGTGGAAGAGGCGCGGGACAAACAGGATATTCAAGCCGGCACCCTGTATGTCGCCGCACCTGGCTACCATTTGTCGGTCGAGGCCGATCGCAGCCTGTCGTTGAGCCTGGAGGAGCCGGTGCACCATTCCCGGCCGTCCATCGACGTCCTGTTCGAATCGGCCGCCGACGTCTATGGCTCGAACCTGCTGGCGATCGTGCTGACCGGGGCCAATGACGATGGCGCCCGGGGCCTGGCCAGGGTCAAGGAACTGGGCGGAATCACCGTCGTCCAAGACCCCGCCGAAGCTCAGGTCTCGACCATGCCGGAAGCCGCGCTGGCCCTGCACGAGCCCGACCATATCCTCACTTTACAAGGCATCGGCCAATTGTTGGCCGGGCTGGAATGAACCACATGCCAAGAGATATTCAAGCCAAACTGCTGATCGTCGATGATCTGCCGGAGAATCTGTTGGCGCTGGAAGCCCTGATCAAGGGGGACGACCGCAAGGTCTACAAGGCTCAGTCGGCCGACCAGGCGTTGTCCCTGCTGCTGCAACATGACTTTGCCCTGGCCATCATCGACGTACAGATGCCGGACATGAACGGCTTCGAGCTGGCCGAGCTGATGCGGGGCACGGAGAAGACCCGTAGCATTCCGATCATTTTTGTCAGCGCCGCCGGCCGGGAACGCAACTATGCCTTTACCGGCTATGAAAACGGTGCGGTGGACTTTCTGCACAAGCCACTGGACACCCATGCGGTCAAGAGCAAGGTCAATGTGTTCGTGGAACTCCATCGCCAGAAGAGGGCGGTGAAGGAACAGGTCGTCGCCCTGGAGCAGAGTCGCCGGGAACAGGAAGTGCTGCTTCAGCAGTTGCAGGCCACCCGCAGCGAACTGGAGCAGGCGGTGCGTATGCGTGACGACTTCATGTCGATCGTCGCCCATGAGGTGCGCACGCCCCTCAACGGCCTGATTCTCGAGACACAACTGCGCAAGATGCATCTGGCTCGGGACAACGCCGCCGCGTTCAGCCTGGACAAGGTCAAGGCTATGGTCGAGCGCGACGAGCGGCAGATCAAGAGCCTGATCCGACTGATCGAGGACATGCTGGATGTATCACGCATTCGTACCGGCAAGTTGTCCATCCGACCGACCCGTTTCAACCTCTCAGCCTTGGTGGAAAACCTCTTGCGCAATTTCCAACCGCAGATCGTGGCTGCCGAATGCGCGTTGAATTACACCGCCGAGCCTTCGGTTGAAGGGCTCTGGGATGAGTTTCGGATCGAGCAAGTGGTGTCGAACCTGCTGACCAACGCATTGCGCTATGGGGGCAAGAGCCCGATCGATGTGCGCGTCTACAAGACGCCCGAGCACGCCTGTATCGAGGTCCAGGACCGCGGCATCGGTATCAGCGAGGAGAACCAGAAACGCATCTTCCAGCAGTTCGAGCGGGTGACCTCCAAGGCGGTCGCCTCCGGCTTGGGGTTGGGCTTGTTCATTTCCGAGCAGATCGTCACCGCCCATGGAGGGACCATCATGGTCAATAGCCGCATCAACGAAGGTGCGTTATTCCGTGTTTGCTTGCCCTTGCAGCTCTCCGTCCTTCCAAAAAACGTCGCATTGACGCAACCTCTGAATGACCCTACGGTCGTATCAGCAGCTATTGATCGAACGAAGGCTTCCCATGAGTGAAGATGCGCAAGATGTTGTACTGGTCGTCGAGGATGATCCGTCAATCATGATGGTATTGTCCGCCTACCTGTCAGGGGTGGGGTACAGGGTGCTGCAGGCCGAAAATGGTGATAAGGCCTTCGAAATCCTGGCAAGCAAGCCCCACCTGGACATGATGATCACCGACTTCCGACTGCCGGGCGGTATTTCCGGGGTGCAGATCGCCGAACCCGCGGTCAAGCTGCGTCCTGAGCTGAAGGTGATCTTCATCAGCGGTTACGCCCAGGAAGTGCGCGACACCGACAGCCCCATCACCCGCCAGGCGCCGATCCTGGACAAGCCGTTCGACCTGGACGAGTTGCAGGGCATCATGCGCTCGATGTTGTCCTGACGCTGTTGAGTTCACCCCGGCCCTTGTGGGAGCGAGCCTGCTCGCGATGACGGCGGCACATTCAACATTTCTTGCGGTAGACATACCGCTATCGCGAGCCGGCTCTCTCCCACACCGGGTCCTGCGGCGTATGCAGCTTCGTGTACGCCACAAAACCCTGTGGGAGCGAGCCTGCTCGCGATGACGATGGCGCATTCAACGTCTCTGAGGCAGACATACCGCATTCGCGAGCAGGCTGGCTCCCACATGGGATTCGACTCAAGCCCCGATCATTTCCCGGACCTTGGCCGTCAACAGGTCAAAGGTGAACGGTTTCGTGATCATCTGCATGCCCTGGTCAAGGAAGCCCCCGCGTACCGCCGCATGCTCGGCGTAGCCGGTGATGAACAGCACCCGCAAGTCCGGGCGGATCTGCCGGCCGACTTCCGCCAGTTGCCGGCCGTTCATGCCTGGTAATCCCACGTCGCTGATCAACAGATCGATGCGCTGGCCTGATTCGAGAATCGGCAACGCACCGTTGGCGTCACCGGCTTCGAGGAACGCATAGCCCAGTTCGCCCAGTACCGAGCTGACCAGCACCCGGACTGCCGGATCGTCTTCGACGATCAGCACGGTCTCGCCGGCCTGCGCAGGAGCCGCGTGCTGGGGGTCGGCCAATGATTCGGGGATTGCCTCGCCCAGGAAGCGTGGCAGATAAAGATTGACGGTGGTGCCTTTGCCGACATCACTGTCGATTGCCACGTGGCCACGGGATTGCTTGCTGAATCCATAGATCATCGACAGGCCCAGCCCAGTGCCCTGGCCGATGGGCTTGGTGGTGAAAAATGGATCGAATGCGCGATTGACGACAGATTCGGGCATGCCACACCCACTGTCCTGCACACTCAGCACCACATAGTCGCCGGGCTCCAGGTTGGTGTACGCGTCGGTGAAACCGGCATCCAGATGTGTGTTGAACGTGCGCACCACCAGCATTCCGCCTTCCGGCATGGCATCCCGCGCGTTGAGGACCAGGTTGAGCAGGGCACTTTCCAGTTGGTTGGGATCGGCCTCGGCGATCCAGAGCTGGTCTTCCAGTTGCATGTCCAGCCGGATGCTCTCATTGAGGCTGCGCTGCAACAGCTCCCCCATGGACAGCACCAGGGTGTTCATCTGCACGGCCTTGGAGTCCAGGGACTGGCGCCGGGAGAAAGCCAGCAAGCGATGGGTCAGGCCGGCTGCGCGGTTGGCCGAGGTCACGCCCAGGTCGATCAGGCTGTCCAGGTCTTCGGTGCGGCCCCGTGCCAGGCGTCTGCGCAACAGTTCGAGGCTGCCGATGATCCCGGTCAGCATGTTGTTGAAGTCGTGGGCGATACCGCCAGTCAGCTGGCCCACCGCTTCCATTTTCTGTGATTGGCGCAAGGCTTCTTCATTGTGGCGCAATTGAGCGGTGCGCTCTTCTACCTGTTGTTCAAGGGTTTCAAGGGTATTCTGCAGGCGCAGCTCGCTCTTGCTGAGATCGATCAGGCGTTCCCGGGCCTCGTATTGCCTTCGTCGACCGCGCAAGGCGGTGGTGACCAGGCTGACCAGGGTCACTGGATGAAAAGGACGCTCCAGGAACGTTACGTTGCCCAGCTGCATGCCAATGCGTGCCGCCGGGTTCTGTTCCGGGCCACCATGATGGGTCAGCAGGACGATGGGCAGGTCGGACCAGGCAGGCTGTTGTTCAATCTGTTGGAACAACGTTTCCAGGTCGGGACCCACCAAGGCTTCCGACGAGATGACCAACAGGCCGGCGCCATGCTCGAGTTCCTCACACAGTTCCCCCAGATGGCGACAGATGAGGCCGGTGAACCCGGCCTCATTGAGGATCATCATGGCAATCTGGCTGTCCCGTCCCAGCGGCGCGAGGATCAGTGCCCGCTCCGACAGGGGCTCGACCAACATCACTGGAGCTCATCCCTGAGCAGTGGATGGTCCGCTCCCATATAGGTCGGTACCCCGCGCAATACACCCTGGAATGCCTCCAGCGGCTCGCCGATCGTCATGCCTTGCCCGCTGATGCGGTATTCGCGGATCGTCGATTCGTGGCTGCCGGTGCGTTTCTTGATGATGGAAATCGCTCGGCGGACCTTGCCCAGCGCCTCGAAATACCGCAATAGAATCACGGTATCGGCCAGATAAGTAATGTCCACCGGCGCCTGCATATCGCCTACCAGGCCATGTTGCGCGACGGTCATGAAGGTGGCCGCTCCCTTGCGATTGAGGTAGAGCAACAGCTCATGCATGTGCAGCACCAGAGCGTTTTCTTCCGGCATGGCGGCCTGGTAGCCGTTGATGCTGTCGATGACGACGGTCTTGATGTCACCTTCATCGACGCAGCGGCGTACCCGGTGGGAGAACTCACCGGGAGACAATTCGGCGGCGTCTACCTGTTCGATCAACAGGTTGCCGGTTTCTTGCAGCGCCTTCAGATCGATGCCGATATTGTTCATACGTTCGAACAGCAGGCCCAGCTCTTCGTCAAAAATGAACAGGGCAGCCTTTTCGCCCCGTTGCACGGCCGCTGCAGCGAAAATCATCGAAATCAGCGACTTCCCGGTACCTGCCGGCCCCAGGATCAAGGTGCTTGAACCGGTCTCGATACCGCCACCCAGCAGGGCGTCCATTTCCGCGATGCCGCTGGACAGCTGTTGACGCAGGTACTGCCCGCGATGCTCGGCCGCCACCAGGCGCGGGAAGACGTGAAGACCGTCCCCCATAATGGTGAAGTCGTGGAAGCCGCCACGGTATTTTTGCCCGCGATACTTGACCACCCGGATCCGTCGCCGTTCGGCGCCATAATTGGGGGTCAACTCTTCGAGGCGAATCACCCCGTGGGCGACGCTGTGCACGGTCTTGTCCAAGGATTCGGTGGTCAGGTCATCGAGCAGCAGGACGGTGGCGTCGTAGCGCACGAAGTAGTGCTTGATCGCCAGGATCTGCCGGCGATAGCGCAGGGAGCTCTGCGCCAGCAGACGGATCTCCGACAGGCTGTCGAGTACGACCCGGGTCGGCTTGACCTGTTCGACCACCTCGAAGATCTGCCGGGTCGCTTCCCCTAGCTCCAGGTCCGAAGAATACAGCAGGCTTTGCTGATGCTCGGCATTGAGCAGGCTTTCCGGCGGCGTCAGTTCGAAGATGTGAATGTTTTCGTCCAGGGTCCACCCGTGGGACGTCGCGCCTTGGCGCAATTCACGCTCGGTTTCCGACAGCGTGATGTACAACGAGCGTTCGCCGGCCTGGGCGCCGGCCAACAGGAAATGCAACGCGACTGTGGTCTTGCCGGTGCCGGGTTCCCCTTCCAACAGGAACACATGGCCGCGGGACAGGCCACCGGAGAGGATATTGTCCAGTCCTTCGATACCGGTGGCGGCTTTG
The DNA here is from genome assembly GCF_057809755.1 of Pseudomonas sp. FG13. Classification (NCBI taxonomy): domain Bacteria; kingdom Pseudomonadati; phylum Pseudomonadota; class Gammaproteobacteria; order Pseudomonadales; family Pseudomonadaceae; genus Pseudomonas; species Pseudomonas sp. FG13. The sequence goes on along the minus strand of NZ_JBMDKO010000036.1, from coordinate 14,314 downwards.
GCGTCGATCAACTCGTTCAATGTAGACAAAAATAGCCCCCTCATGGCTAAGGAAGTAAAGCAGGTTGAGTGTCTGAATACTTGACCTTTGGCGGTGATGGCGGTTCCGCTTCCTGCTACATAACTGGTGAAGTTGTACAACTTGCGGTGTGGACGAGGCCTTCTACAAGCCTTGCTGCAACACCGGATCGTCCGGGTTCAGCTGTTCCAGTTTCGCCAGCAGGATCTGCACATTCTGCAACTGACCGGTTTCCTTCCAGTAGTTGATCAGCAACACCCGGGCTTTGCGGTCGGCGGGGTAGCGCTGAACAATTTCCTGCAACTGTTTCTGCGCGGCTTCCAGCTCCTGCTCGGCATGCAGGGTGGTGGCCAGGTCATAACGGTAATAGCGATTGTCGGGCTCCAGTTCCACGGCTTTTGCCAAGCCGAGCACCGCGTATTCGCTCTGGCCATGTTGCAACAACCACATGCCCAGCGCATGTTGCAGGTAAGCTGACTGCGGCTGGGTTTGCAACTGTCTTGCGAGTAATTGTCGTGCGGCTTCGCCCTGGCCCTGTTTGTCGAGTACTTCGATCTGCATGACCACTGCTGGCAGGTTGTCCGGCTTCAGGCGCAGGGCTTGTTCCAGGGCTTGCTGGGCCTTTTTCAACTCGGCGTTGTGCAGGTGCAGGCGGGCGAGTTGATAGAAGGCGTCGGTGGTTTGCGGGCCATCTTGAAGTTGCTGTTCCCAGGTGTCGATGGCCAGTTGCATGGCGCCGAAGTACAAGCCCAGTTCATCCGGCGACAGGCCCAGCAGGGCGTTCACGGCGGCAAATCGCACGCTGGAGTCGTCATCATCGAGCAGCGGTCCCAGCAGCAGGCTGCGTTGCGCCGTCGGCACCAGTCCGACAATGCTGCCGATGGCCGCCCGACGTACATCCGCCGATTCGCTGTGCAGGTCCGCGTCCGCCAGTTTCAAGGCCTGGGGACTCGGGTAGTTGGGCAGTTCGGCGTGCAGCCACACGCGACGCTTGGGTGAGAGGTCCGGACGCCCGAGTTGCTGATAGAGCATCCTCGCCGCGCCGGGGAGCCCGTTACGTGCCTGAGCCAGGGCTTCACTGTAGCCGCGCTTGATCGCTTCGGGGATTTGCGGGGTGTTGCTGTGCCGCCACAACCCAACCAGTCCGATCATCAGGACGACCCCAAGGCTGAGCAGAAGATAGCGACGAGACGAAGGCATGCAGGTAATCCATGACCGGGAAACTTGAAATGTCGCAAGCTTCGGTCAGGTGGGGGGCTGAGTCAAACCTTGTGATAGGTATCAGCAAAACCCTTGTGGGAGCGAGCCTGCTCGCGATGGCGGTGTGTCAGTCAACATGGGTGCTGGCTGACAGAGAGCTATCGCGAGCAGGCTCGCTCCCACAGAGGCACTGCGGGTGAGATAAAAAAAGCCCCGCGTCCAGGGTGGAGCGGGGCAAGGACTTGGTTGATTGCGGTCAACCAAAGGGGCTCTGTGCAAAGGTCGATCAGTTACTGGCGACGGTTTCCGGCTGCCAGCCACCGCCCAGGGCCTTGTAGATCGCGACGATGCCGCGGTACAGGTCAACTTCAGCCTGGGCCTGGGTGTCTTCGGCGGCGAGGCGCTCGCGCTGGGCGTCGAGCAGCACGAGGAAGTCCACGGTACCTTCGCGGTAGCGGATTTCGGCCAGGTCGGCAGCGGCGCGGCTGGATTCGCTCTGGCGGATCAGCGAGATCAGCCGTTGCTGGCGTTTGCCGTAATCGCTGAAGGCGTTCTCCGACTCTTCCAGTGCCAGCAACACCTGCTGTTCGTAAGTTGCCAGGGCGCCATCGGCCTCGGCGTTGGCGCCGCGCAGGCGAGCCCGCACGCTGCCCAGGTCAAAGGCTGCCCAGGTAATGCTCGGGCCCAGCGCCCAGGCGTTGGCCGCCGACGAGCCGATCTGCGAACCACGCCCTGCGGTGAAACCAAGGAAGCCGCTGAGGCTGACCCGTGGAAACAGGTCGGCCTTGGCCACGCCAATGCGTGCGGTGGCCGCGGCCAACTGACGTTCGGCGCTGAGAATATCCGGCCGACGTTGCAGCAACTGCCCCGGGTCGCCGATCGGCAAGGCCTTGGCAATGGCCGGCAGGTCCTTGGGACTCAGGTCCACGCTCAGTTTGTCCGGACGTTCACCCAGCAGGGTGGCGATGCGGTTGCGCTGACGCACCTGCTCGGCCTGCAACTGCGGCACGCTGGCTTCTACGGAGGCCAGGCGGGCGTCGGCACGGACCACATCCAACTGATCGCCTACGCCGGCATCGCGCAGGCTTTCGGTGATCTTGCGCGACGCCTGTTGGTTCTGGAGGTTCGCCAGGGCGATTTTTTCCCGCAGTTGGGCGCCGCGCAGTTGACCGTAGGCATCCACCAGCTCGGCGATCATGGTCACCTGCAGTTGGTAGAGATCGGCCTCGGCCGCCTGCTGGTCGGCGTCGGTGGCTTCCAGGTTGCGCTGGATGCGCCCGAACAGATCCACTTCCCAGGCCATGTCCAGGCCCAGGTCGTAGCGCTCGGTATTGACCCGGTCGGTGGTCTGTCCCGGAATCTGGCCTTTGCCCAGGTTGCTGCTGGCGCGACTGGTGATGGTCGGCATGGCGTCATTGCTGGCGTCGTCGCGAATGGCTCGCGCCGCCCGCAGACGGGCGAAGGCGACGCGTAACTCGCGGTTGCCTTCCAGGGAACGGGTCACCAACGCATTGAGGGTCGGGTCATCGAACTGCTGCCACCAGACGCCTTCGAAACGGGCCCGGTCGAAGTTCTTCTGGCCGGCGGCGCCGTCGGTGGCGGTGGTGATATTCGCCGCCTCGGTTTGCGGTGCCTTGTAGTCCGGCCCCACGGCGCAGGCGCCCAGGGCCAGGACCAGCAAGCTCGGCACGAACACTTTCAAGCTCATTGTTGCCAAGCTCATTGTTGCGTCTCCAGTTTCAAAGCCCGGGCCGACTTGCGGGCCTCGCTGCGCTCGACGAAGTTACGGATCAGTACATAGAACACAGGGGTGAGCAGCAGACCGAAGAAGGTCACGCCCAGCATCCCCGAGAACACCGCGACACCCATGGCGTGGCGCATTTCCGCACCGGCACCGCTGGAGAACACCAGGGGCACCACGCCCATGATGAAGGCCACGGAGGTCATCAGGATTGGCCGCAGACGCAGGCGGCAGGCTTCCAGGACCGCTGCCAATGGGTTCATGCCCTCGAGCTGTTTATCCTTGGCGAACTCGACGATCAGAATCGCGTTCTTGCAGGCAAGCCCCACCAGTACGATCAGGCCGATCTGAGTAAAGATGTTGTTGTCGCCACCGGACAGGATTACCCCGGTAATGGCGGACAGCAGGGTCATCGGTACGATCAGGATCACTGCCAGCGGCAGGCTCCAGCTTTCGTACTGTGCCGCGAGTACCAGGAACGCCAGCAGTACGCAGAGCGGGAACACGAACAGCGCGGTGTTGCCCGACAGGATCTGCTGGTACGTCAGGTCGGTCCACTCGTAGGTCATGCCGTTGGGCAATTCGTCCTTGAGCAGTTTCTCGATGGCTTTCTCGGCCTGGCCGGAGCTGTAGCCCGGTGCGGCGGCACCGTTGATTTCAGCGGTAATGAAACCGTTGTAGTGCATCACGCGGTCTGGTCCCGAGGAGTCGCTGACCTTGATGAAGGTCGCCAGCGGGATCATCTCGCCACGGTTGTTGCGCACCTTGAGCTGGCCGATCTGGTCCGATTCGAGGCGGAATTGCTGCTCGGCCTGGACGTTGACCTGGTAGGTACGGCCGAAGCGGTTGAAGTCGTTGGCATACAGCGAACCCAGGTAGATCTGCAGGGTGTCGAAGATGTCGCTGACGGCCACGCCGTGGGTCTTGGCTTTTTCCCGGTCGATGGCGGCATCGACCTGGGGCACGTTCACGGTGTAGCTGGTGAACAGCCCGGCCAGTTCCGGCACGCTGCGGCTCTTGGTGATGATGTTCATGGTTTCCTTGTACAGCTCGTCGTAGCCCAGGTTGCCCCGGTCTTCGATCTGCAGGCGGAAACCACCGATTGTGCCCAGGCCCTGTACGGGCGGCGGCGGGAAGATCGCCATGTAGGCTTCCTGGATGCCCGCGAACTGGCCGTTCAAGGCGCCGGCGATGGCGCCGGCCGACTGGCTCGGGTCCTTGCGTTCATCAAACGGCTTGAGGGTCACGAACACGATGCCGGCGTTCGGACTGTTGGTGAAGCCGTTGATCGACAGTCCAGGGAACGCCACCGCGCTCTGGACGCCCGGTTGCTTGAGCGCCAGGTCGGACATGCGCTTGATCACGTCTTCGGTACGGTCCAGGCTCGCGGCATCCGGCAGTTGGGCGAAGGCCACCAGGTATTGCTTGTCCTGGCCGGGCACGAAGCCGGTCGGGGTGTTGGAGAAGCCGAAGAACGTCAACACCATCAGGCCTGCATAGACGAAGAGGGCGATGCCGCTGCTGCGGATCACGCGGCCTACGGCGCCCACGTAGCTGTGGCTGGCGCGGTCGAAGAAGCGGTTGAACGGACGGAACAGCCAGCTGCCCAGCAATGCATCGAGGAACTTGGAGAAACGGTCCTTGGGTGCGTCATGGCTCTTGAGCAGTACCGCGGCCAGGGCCGGCGACAGTGTCAGGGAGTTGAACGCCGAGATCACGGTGGAAATGGCAATGGTCAGGGCGAACTGCTTATAGAACTGCCCGGTCAAGCCGCTGATGAATGCTGCCGGAATGAAGACCGCGCAGAGCACCAGTGCAGTGGCGATGATCGGGCCGGTCACTTCGCCCATGGCACGCTTGGTCGCTTCCACCGGGGTGAGGCCCAGGCCGATGTTCCGTTCGACGTTTTCCACCACGACGATGGCGTCGTCCACCACGATACCGATGGCCAATACCAACCCGAAGAGCGAAAGCGCGTTCAACGAGAAGCCGAACAGGTGCATCACGGCGAACGTACCGATCAACGATACCGGCACGGCCACCAGCGGGATGATCGAGGCACGCCAGGTCTGCAGGAACAGGATCACCACCAGCACCACGAGGATCAGCGCTTCGAACAGGGTGTGGACCACCGCCTCGATGGAGCCGCGCACGAAGATCGTCGGGTCATAGACGATGCTGTAGTCCATTCCCGCCGGGAAGTTCTTCTTCAGTTCGTCCATCTTGGCATGGACGTCGTTGGAGATCTGGATGGCGTTGGAACCTGGACGCTGGAAGATCGGGATCGCCACCGCCGGCTGGTTGTCGAGCAACGAGCGCAGGGCGTACTGGCTGGAGCCCAGCTCCACGCGGGCAATGTCTTTCAGGCGGGTGATTTCACCGTTGGCGCCGGAACGGATGATGATGTTCTCGAACTCTTCCTCATTCACCAGGCGACCCTGGGTATTGATCGAGAGCTGGAACGCCTGGGCATTCGGCGCCGGTGGCGCACCCAGGGCACCAGCCGCGACCTGACGGTTCTGCTCGCGAATGGCGGTGACCACGTCGGTGGCGGTCAGGTTGCGCGAAGCAGTCTTGTTCGGATCCAGCCAGACCCGCAGGGAGTAATCGCCCATACCGAACAGTTGCACATCACCCACGCCACCCAGGCGCGCCAGCTCATCCTTGATGTTGAGCAGGGCGTAGTTGGACAGGTAGAGCATGTCGTAGCGTTTGTCCGGCGAGGTCAAGTGCACGACCATGGTCAGGTCGGGCGACGCCTTGTCCACCGTGATGCCGATCCGGGTCACTTCTTCCGGGAGCTTGGGCTCGGTCCGGGTGACGCGGTTCTGCACCTGTACCTGGGCGTTGTCCAGGTCGGTGCCCAGGGCAAAGGTGATGGTCAGGGTGATCTTGCCGTCAGCGGTGGATTGCGAGGACATGTACAGCATGTTCTCGATGCCGGTGATGGCCTGTTCCAGGGGCGCGGCCACGGTTTCACCGATGACCTTGGGGTTGGCGCCCGGGAAGTTGGCCCGCACGACCACCGTAGGCGGAACGACTTCGGGGTATTCGCTGATCGGCAACTGGAACAGCGAGATGGCGCCGGCGATCAGGATCAGCAGCGAAAGCACCGCTGCGAAGATCGGCCGCGAAATGAAGAACTGGGAAAATTTCATCTTGAGTTCAGTTCCTTAACCGCGTGGGGTCGCAGCGGCCAGTTTTCCCGCCGCTGTGGACGTCGCCTTGGACGGCGCGACCTGGGGCAGGTTGCTGGCTTCGAGCGCTTTGCGTTGTTGAGCCAGGGCGGCGAGGGTTTGTTCGCTGGCCATCGGTACGACTTCAGGCGTGACCGGTGCCCCTGGGCGAGCCCGTTGCAGCCCCTTGACGATGATGGTGTCGTCCTTGCTCAGGCCGCTACGCACGATGCGCAGGCCTTCGATCTTCGGTCCAAGCTCAACGGGGCGATATGCAGGCTTGTTGTCGGCGTCCATCACCAGCACGAATTTCTTGCCCAGGTCGGTGCCCACGGCTTCATCGTTGATCAGCACGGCGGAGTAGGTGCCGCTGCCCACCAGCTTCAGCCGGGCGTACAGGCCGGGGGTGTAGGCCCCGTCCTTGTTGTCGAATACGGCGCGGCCGCGGATGGTGCCGGTCTGCGGGTTGACCTGGTTGTCGATGAAGTTCATCTGGCCCTGATGCGGGTTGCCGTCCTCGTTGGACAGGCCCATGTAGACCGGCGTGGCCTGGCCGCGCTGGCCCTGGCGGGCGAGTTGGGTGTATTTGAGGAAGACACGCTCGTCGGCGTCGAAGTAGGCGTAGACCTTGTCGGTGGAAACCACACTGGTGAGCGCGGTGACGTCGGCGGTCACCAGGTTGCCGGCGGTGATTTCCGCGCGGCTGACGCGACCATTGATGGGCGACGTGACGCGGGTGAAGCTCAGGTTCAGTTTGGCCAGGTCCAGTTGTGCCTGGATCGCCGCGGCGGCGGCACGGGCTTCCTGGGCGGCGCTGGTACGCGAATCCGCCAGTTCGGCGGAAATGGCATTGCTCTGGCGCAGGCGTTCGCCACGCTGGGCTTCGTTCTCGCTGCGGGTGGCCGTGGCGCGGGCCTGGGCCAGTTGGGCTTCGAGACGGCGCACTTCAGCCTGGAAGGGGCGAGGGTCGATCTGGAACAGCAGGTCGCCTTTCTTGACCAGCGCACCTTCGGTGAAGGCGACTTCGTCGATCTGCCCGGAAACCCGTGGACGAATTTCGACGGTTTCCGGTGCTTCGAGGCGTCCGGTGAACTCATCCCATTCGTTGACTGGCTGTTCCAGTACCTTGGCCACACTGACTTTGGCGGCCGGCATGGACGCTGCCGTGTCAGGTGTCTTGCCACAGGCGCTTATCACCAGCACCGCCAACAGTGCGAGGGGAAAACGTAGTTTTGAAAGTGAATGGTCCATGGATAGCATCCGCCAAGTGTATTGAGATGGGCGGATAATGCGTGGCGGGATGCGAGGGAACGAATCGAATGAAGCAAAGGTAACTATCATTCGGAATGATATAAGCGCAGCCCACCCTCATCGTCGGTCATTGCGACAGATAACGGTCATGCACGCGGTCGATGGTACCGTCCTTGCGCAGCATTTCAACGGCCTCGCGCAAATCCTCCACCATCTTGGGAGAACACAGCTTCGAACAGGCCAGGTAGAGGTCGGCATGGCTGTTGACCGGGCTCATGAGCAGTTTGCGCTTGGACACCTTCGGCCAGATGTAACGGCTTTCCGGAACGCCGTTGAACCAGGCATCGATGCGCCCCATCAGGAGCATCTGGGCGGGGTTGTCGCCAATGGTCAGCGGATAGATCTGATCATCCCTGAATCCCTGGACGCGCAGGATCTCTTCCTGGGCACTGCCCAGGCCGACGCCGATCTTCTGAAAGGTATCCTTGGCTTCGGCAAAATTGCGCACTTGTCGGTCGAGGCTGAAGAAAGCCCGCTCCATCGGCATGATGGGGGCGATCCAGGTGAAGTGGTCTTCACGGCTGGGGATGCGTGACAGCGGCGTGATCAAGTGATCTCGCTCCTCGCTGACATGTTTTTGCGCCCTGGCCCAGGGCAATACATGGATTTTCATCGCGTATCCCGCCTTGGCCATGGCTTGCACGGCGATATCCCCGACGATGCCATAACCCCTGGGGTCGTTGACGAATGTCAGCGGGGGAGCGTCCAGGATGTGCAGTTCAATCGGCCTGGGCTCTCCGTGGGCGGTGTGAACGAGCAGCAGCGACAGCAACAGGCAAAGCCGGGAAAGCGCTTCGGGGCGAACATTCAACACGCGTGTGATCCGGCTCATGATCGATACTTCAGGCATTGAAAAAAGGGGGCGGCATTCTACGTGTGACTGGCCTCGTGAAACAGCGTCCTGCAGGTTCTCCGATCGTTCGATGCGGCGTTTGCGAAGGTGAATCCGTCATGATCGTTTCGTTCGGACATTCTGCTGCTGTTGCCTTGATCTTATTGGTTGTCCTGAAGGTATAGATCATCTGGCCAGCGAAGGCCTTGCGTTCTTGGCGGATTATCTGCGCGGATTACAGTCGCCCTCCCTTCAGAACCAGGCGCCGCTGTCGATACAACGCAGGCAGCTCAAACCGCGCGGGCGCTTCAGAGGTATCTGCCAACACTCCTCAGGGCGCTCATGCGCCAGCGTTTATCCGATTTTTGCGGGTCGGCCCAACGACCTCAGGTAATGAACCATGTCAGCCCACCCCAGGACCGAGCTGGAAAGTGCCCTTGCCCTCTGCAAGGGCAGTTTTCTTTCCGTTGGTTTTTTCAGTTTCTTCGTCAATTTGCTGATGCTGGTTCCATCGTTCTACATGCTGCAGGTGTATGACCGCGCGGTAGGCAGCGCCAGCCTGTCCACACTGTTGATGCTGACCCTGATCATGTTGCTGTTGATGACTACGATGGGCGGCCTGGAGTGGGTGCGCTCGCGGATCATGGTGCGAGTCAGTACGCGCCTGGAGTCGTTGCTGGGCCGGCGTCTGTTCGACGCCAGTTTCAGACAGGCGCTCAATACCTGTGGCATGAGCGCGTCGGCCCAGCCGTTGAGCGATCTGAGCGCCTTGCGTCAGTTCCTGACCGGTAACGGCCTGTTTGCTTTTTTCGACGCGCCCTGGATTCCGATCTACCTGGGCGTCATGTTCATGTTCCATCCCTGGTACGGTTGGATGGGGGTATTGAGCGCGTTGTTGCTGGGGGCGTTGGCCTTCGTCAACGAAAAACTCACGCGCTCACCGTTGCAGGCCGCCAACCGCGAGCAGATGGCGGCTACCGCCTTCATAAACAAGAGCTTGCGCAATGCCGAAGTGGTCGAATCCATGGGCATGCTGGCAAGCCTGCGTGAGCATTGGAGCCGACGGGTTCATGAGGTCCTGGTCCTGCAAAGCCTGGCCAGTGATCGCGGTGCGACCGTTGCGGCGGTATCCAGGACGTTCCGCCAGATCGTCCAGTCCCTGGTGCTGGGCCTGGGGGCTTATTTGACCATCACCCACCAGATTTCGCCGGGGCTGATGATTGCCGGCTCCATTTTGCTGGGACGCGCCTTGGCCCCCATCGACCAACTGATTGGCGTGTGGAAAGGCTTTCTCGGCGCGCGCTCGCAATATGCCCGGCTCCACGAATTGCTGGTCAAGGTAGCCGCAGAGCCCGAACGCATGCCGTTGCCAGCGCCGGCGGGGGCGATTCGTGTCGAGGGGTTGTCGGTCGTAGCCCCCGACGCGCGCAAGCCGATCATTCGCGGCCTGGATTTCCGGGTGGCCGCGGGGGAAGTGGTCGGGATCATTGGCCCCAGCGGGGCCGGGAAGTCAACGCTGGCACGGGCGCTGCTGGGGATCTGGCCAAGCCAGGCCGGCACCGTGCGCCTGGACGATGCGGACATCAGCCAATGGCGTCGCGATGAACTGGGTCAGTACATCGGTTATCTGCCCCAGGACATCGAACTGTTCGAGGGCACCATCAGCCAGAATATCTCGCGCTTCGGCCCGACCAACGCGTCTGCGGTGGTCGCCGCCGCACGCATGGCCGGCGTTCATGAACTGGTGCTGCAATTGCCCGAGGGCTACGACACCGTGATCGGTGCCAATGGTGGCGGGTTGTCCGGCGGCCAGCGTCAACGTGTCGGCCTGGCCCGTGCCTTGTACGGCGAACCGCGCCTGGTGGTACTCGACGAACCCAACTCCAACCTGGATGACGCCGGCGAAAAAATGCTCGCCGAGGCCCTGCGCAAACTCAGGCAGAGTCGGGCCACGGTATTTGTCATTACCCATCGCTCCGGGGTGCTGGCCCAGGTGGACAAACTGCTGGTACTCAATCAGGGCGAACTGAGTCTGTTCGGCCCACGGGACAAGGTCCTGGCCCGATTGCAGGGCGTTGCGTCCGCAGTTCCCCCGGCCACCGTGATTCAATCGTAAGCAGCGGATAAAACCTTTCATGCAGAACAGTCAGCTTTCATCCGCCCACGTGCCCGCGCTGCCGATCGATGATGTACCGGCACGGCGCATCGGTTACCTCATGTTGTTGGTGACTTTCGGCCTGTTCGGCGGCTGGGCCAGCCTGGCGCCACTTGACAGTGCTGCACTGGCGCCGGGTGTGGTCACGGTCAAAAGCTACCGCAAGACCGTACAGCATCTTGAAGGCGGCATCGTGCGCGAACTGCGCGTTCATGACGGCGACCGGGTGAACGGCGGCGATGTGTTGCTGGTGCTTGACAACACCCAGGCACGCTCGGAAATGGAAGCCATGCGCAGCCAGTTGATCGCCGCGCTCGAGTTGCAGGCCCGACTGGAGGCTGAGCGGGACGCACTGCCCGAACCGGTAGCGGTGCCGACCCTGGACCCGGCTGATCCGCGAGTGCGTGAGGCTCGCGACAGCGAAGCACGGATCTTCCAGGCTCGACGCAATTCGTTGCAGGGTGAAGTCGGCCTGCAGGAAAAGACCATCGGACAAATCGAAGAACAGATTCGCGGGTTCAAGACCATCATCGCCAGCAAGCAGATGCTGGCGGCCTCCTACCAGGACGAGATTGTCGATTTGCGAGCGCTGCTTGCCGAAGGCTACGTGGACAAGCAGCGCCTGCGCGAGCAGGAGCGCAGTCTCTCTCGCCTGCAGACTGAAATAGCCGAGAGTCAGTCCCAGATCGCCCAGGCGCGGGTCAATATCGACGAGGCGACACTGAAGATTCTCCAACTGAAAAAGACCTTCGCCAGCGAAGTCGCCGGTCTGTTGGGGGATGCCCGAACCAAAGTGTACGAACTGCGCGAACGGCTGGCGACACTGCAGGATCGTGACCAGCGCACCGACATCCTCGCCCCCGAGTCGGGAATGGTGATGGGCATGACCGTCCACACCTTGGGGGCAGTGGTCAGTCCAGGCACGGCGCTGCTCGATATCGTTCCGGCCAACGAAGAGCTGATCGTCGAAGCCCAGGTTTCGCCAATGGATATCGATCGCATCGCAGTGGGCAAGTTGGCGAACATTCGTTTCAGTGCGTTCAAGAACAGGGCTACGCCGGTCGTCGAAGGACAACTGGTGCAAGTATCTGCTGATCGCCTGGTCAACAAGGATACCGGCACGCCGTATTACCTGGCCCGGGTGGCCATGACTGACAAGGGACGTCAGGCGTTGGGCGGCCTGACTCTGGTGCCGGGCATGCCGGTCGAAGTGCTGATCAACACCGGTGAGCGGACGCTGTTGCAGTATCTGATGCAACCAGCGAGCAATGCCTTTGCCCGTTCGTTGATCGAGGACTGACATGAAGTCTCTGATCGCGATATGCCTGCTCGTCATGCCGCTTGGCGCGGTTGCCGACGATTCTTACATAGACCTGTGGCAGCTCCATCAGGAGGCGCAGGGTGCCGATCCGCGTATTCTGCGGGCGCAAGCCCGGATCCACAGCGGGGAGGGCAACGAGCGTGCGGCCCTTGGCCAACTGCTGCCACAGCTCAACGCCAGCGGCAGCGTCAATCGCGGTCGGCGTGACGATGACCTGAGCCGTATCCAGTACAACGGCAAGCGCATGGCCGTGGCGCTCAGCCAGGTGATCTACGACCCGCAGGTCTGGCGCAGTTACCAGAAGTATGTAGAACTGGCCCGACAGAGCGAATACGAATCCAACGACACCCAGGTACAGTCCAGCATCGACCTGTCCGAGCGCTACTTCGCCGTGCTCGCGGCGGAGGATGAGCTGTCCCTGGTGCGCAGCGAGCTGGATGCGACCGAGCGCAACCTCAAGCGCGTCAATGCGTTGTATGCGCGGCAGATGGCGATGGTGACCGATACCCTTGACCTCGAGGCGCGAGTGGATGCGCTCAAGGCGGATGAGATCGAAGCCGGCAACAAGGTCCAGGTCAGTCGGGAAGCCATTTCCGAATTGGTGGGGCGCGATGTCCAGGAGCCTTTCAAGCGCATCGGCGACAATCCGGCTTTCAGTCTGCCGGCGCAGACCCCGGACTATTGGGTGCAGACAGCACTCGAGAGCAACCCGGCGCTGCACGCCCGCGAGCACAGTATCCGTGCCGCCGAGGCGGCTATCGGTGAGGCCAGGGCCGGCCATCTGCCCCGTCTGGGCCTGAACCTGACGGCACAACGCAGCGATATCGGTTATGAGGGGGCGGTGACGCCGCGCTCGGATAACCTGGTCGCATCCCTTGATTTGCAGGTGCCGCTCTACAGCGGTGGATCCACCAGTGCTCGGGTATCGACGTCCGAAAGCGATAAGGAAGCCGCCCAGCAAGAGCTGGAGGCTTTGCGGCGCCAGGTGATCAAGGAGACACGCACCGCCTATCTCGGGATGTCGGCCGAACTCAGCCGGATCAAGGCCACGCGCCATGCGCTGGAGTCCGCTGAAAAGTCACGGATGGCCACGGAGAAGGCCTTCGGATATGGCGTCAAGAATGCCGTGGACGTACTGGACAGCATCAAGGAAGAGTTTCGCGCACGGCGTGACTTCTATCAGTCCCAGTATCGGTTCGTAACCAGCTTGCTGGTCCTGCAGCGCTGGAGCGGAAGGTTGGGGGATGGGGATATTCGCAAGGCCAATGACTGGCTTGTTGCGCCAAAAAAATAGCGTCAGAATTGATAGGGTGGTGGCAATGTGATATCAATGTCGCCATTTTCCAACACTATGATCACTTGTAGCGGCCGCATCCTAGGAAGGGCCGCAGATCTGCACACAGGAAGTTCGTATGCCAAGTCCCGCTGGTTTTACATTTGCTCTGCCGGCAAGTTTGACCGGAAATGCCCAAGTCGACAGCCTGATCTACGGCACTTACTGGATGGATACCAACGGCACGTTCTCCACGGCCTTGACATACAGTTTCATGACCACCGATTCATATTTCGCCCGCTCCTATAGCAACGTAAATGAATACACGTCTGGCTACGTCCTGTCTTCAGCGCAACAAAGCGCCATTGTCAGCGCCCTGGGCAAATGGAGTTCAGTGGCCGATATCAAGTTCACCCAGGTGAGCGAGTCTTCCACCAACGTCGGCGACTTGCGATTCGGTGGTTATGGGGACATGGACGACGGCACCGCCGCCTGGGGTTATTTCCCCGGCCTGAGCGCCAGCGCCGGTGACGTCTGGATCGGGCCGGCGACGAGCGACCCAAGCCCCGTTCAGGGCAGTTACGATTATCTGACTTTCGTGCATGAAATTGGCCACGCGCTGGGTCTCAAGCATCCGTTCACCCCAGGTCCTAGCAACCCCACGGTGCTTGCTGCCCAGTACGATGATGTCCGTTATACGGTCATGAGTTACCACAACTCGTACTCTTATGAGCCGACCACCCCCATGCTGCTGGATATTGCCGCCATCCAGAGTCTTTATGGTGCCAATACCCTTTGGCAGACCGGTAACAACACCTATAGCTGGGCGGTTGACCAGTCGGTATTCGAGACCATCTGGGACGCCGGTGGCAATGACACGATCGATGCCAGTAATCAGCTGTCGGCAGTGCGCATCAATCTGAATGAGGGGCAGTTCAGCAAGATCGGCCAGGCATTCCTGAACACAGACACCAATACCGCCTTTAATGAAGGGCTGGCGATAGCCTATGGCGCCAAGATCGAAAACGCTGTGGGCTCGGCCAATGACGATACCCTGATAGGTAATGCACTGGGTAACGTTCTGAATGGTCTTGCCGGTAAAGACACCCTGATCGGCGGCGCCGGCAACGACACCTATGTGGTCGACAACGTCGGTGACGTGATCAGCGAAGACAGCACCCTGGCCGGCGAGATCGACATGGTGCGCTCTTCGGTGAGCTGGGGGCTGGGCACCAACCTGGAAAACCTCACGCTGATCGGAAATGACAACATCAACGGCCTCGGTAA
>NZ_JBMDKO010000035.1:0-58591 GCF_057809755.1 Pseudomonas sp. FG13 | reverse complement strand
AGTTTGAGTGATGGTGAATGCGAAGCCGCCATCGCGAGCAGGCTCGCTCCCACACGGGATCTTCAGTGGACGCTCAGGCTGCGGTCGGCCCCAATCTCTTGTGGGAGCGGGCTTGCTCGCGAAAGCGGTGGGTCAGTTTGAGTGATGGTGAATGCGAAGCCGCCATCGCGAGCAGGCTCGCTCCCACACTGGGTCTTCAGTGGGCGCTCAGGCTGCGGTCGGCCCCAATCCCCTGTGGGAGCGAGCCTGCTCGCGATGGGGCCTGTACTGCCAGCACAGCACTCAGCCGCCCTGCAAAAACATCTCCCGACTCAACCCATGCCGCTGCATCTTTTCGTTGAAGGTGCGGCGTGGCAGTTGCAGTTCTTCGAGCACGGCTTTCACATCGCCTTTGTGCCGCATCAGGGCGGCACGCAGGCATTGGGCTTCGAAGGCTTCCTGCTGGGCGGCGAGGGATTGGCCGGGGTCCGTCTCCAGCGCATGGGAATGATCCAGCCCCAGCAACTGGCGCTCGGCGACGTTCGCCAGTTCGCGCACGTTGCCCGGCCAGTCGTGGCTCAGCAGATGACTCAATTGCGGGCCGCTCAGCGGTGCGGCAGGGCGGCCCAGGCGTTCGGCGGCGTTGTGGGTGAAGTGCTCGAACAGCAAGGGGATGTCCTCGCGCCGTTCACGCAACGGCGGCAGGCGCAGTTCGGCGATGTTCAGGCGATACGCCAGGTCTTCGCGAAAGCGCCCGGCCCGGGCTTCGTCCAGCAGGTCGGGTTTGGTGGCGGCGATGATGCGCAGGTCCACGGTGATGCTCTGGTTGGAGCCCAGGCGTTCGAGTTTCTGTTCCTGCAAGACCCGCAGCAGCTTGACCTGCTGGGCCAGGGGCATGCTCTCGATTTCATCGAGAAACAGCGTACCGCCGTGGGCGTACTCAAGCTTGCCGATGCGCTTGCCCTGGGCGCCGGTGAAGGCCCCGCTTTCATGGCCGAACAGTTCCGCCTCGAACAGCGATTCGGGGATGGCCGCGCAATTCAATGCCACGAACGGTTTGTCCGCCCGGGGGCCGAAGTCGTGCAAGCAGCGGGCAACCAGCTCCTTGCCGCTGCCGGTCTCGCCACGGATCAACACATTGACCGGCAGGGTCGCCAGGTCCAGCACCTGGCGTCGCAGGTTTTGCAGCGCCCGGGAAACCCCCAATAAGGTTCCGTCGAGTCGGGCCCTGGCGTCAGCCTGCTCATGCAGGCGGCGGTTTTCCAGCACCAGGGAGCGCTTGTCCAGGGCACGGCGCAAGCTGCCCAGCAAGGCGTCGGGGCTGAAGGGTTTCTCCAGGAAGTCGTAGGCCCCATCGCGCATGGCCTCCACGGCCATCGGCACGTCGCCGTGGCCGGTCAGCAGGATCACCGGCAGATCCGCGTCGCGCCGGCGCACTTCGGCCAGCAGATCCAGGCCGCTGAGCCCAGGCATGCGCACGTCGCTGAGGATCACCCCCGGAAAATGCGCCGGCAGCGTTGCGAGGCATTCCTCGGCGCGGCTGAACAACTGCACCTGGAAACCCGACAGGCTCAGCCATTGTTCGACAGCGCTGCGGATACTGCCTTCGTCATCGACGACCATGACAGAGTCAAGCATGTAACCGGGCCTCCTGATCGATGGGTAACGTCACGCAGAATACGGCGCCGCCTTCATGGTTGTCCGCCGTCAGCCGCCCGCCGGACTCATGGATGATGGCAAACGATACCGCCAGCCCCAGGCCCAGGCCATCACCCACCGCCTTGGTGGTAAAGAACGGATCGAAGACCTGGCCCAGGTGTTCCTCGGCAATCCCGGTGCCGCTGTCACTGACCGTCAGGCGCCACAGTTGCTCATCGGCTTCCAGGCGCACTTCCAGGCGTTTCAAGGGTTGGTCGGCCATGGCGTCGAGGGCGTTGCGCAACAGATTGATCAGCACCTGTTCGAGGCGGATCGCATCGCCACGCACCCACGCCGGACGGGTCAGATGCAACACGGTGCTGACCTGTTCGTCCCGCAGGCGGGTATCGAGCAGTTGCAGGGCCTGATCCACCACTGCCGCCAGGTCCAGGCGTTCGCGCAGGCCGCTGGGGCTCTTGCGGGCAAACGTTTTCAGGTGACCGGTGAGGGCGGCCATGCGGGTCAGCATGTCATCCACCGGTTTGAGTGCCTTGTAGGCATCGTCGACCCGGCCGTGATCCAGCAGCAGGCGCAGGGTCGCCAATTGCATGCGCTGGGCCGTCAGCGGTTGGTTGATTTCATGGGCCAGGGCCGCTGACATCTGCCCCAGCGCTGCCAGTTTGGCCGACTGCACCAGCCCTTCCTGGGCGGTACGCAACTCCTGGGTCCGCTCTTCCACCAGGCGTTCGAGCTCGGCGCGGCTGCGTTGACGCAGCTTCGCCAGGCGCCAGCGTTGGTTGAGAAACAGCAGCAGAAAGACCAACGCCAACCACGATCCGGCGGCAGCGAGCCCGGCGTTGCGGCGGTCTTCGAAAGCGATCTGCGGGCGACGCAGCAAATGCAGCGTCCAACCCTCGGCCGTCAGCGGCAGGGATTCCCACAGGTAGTCCGCCGTGCCGTCGGGAGCATCGACCCGGGTCAGCCGACTGTTGTCGTCAAAACGCCGCAACCCTTCGTAGTTCAACGGTTGCAGGGGTTGCTTGTCGTATTGGCGGGTGGCCTTGAGCTCGGCACGGTCGCTGTCGGTCAGAGGCTGCAGATGGCGATAACGCCAGCCCGGCCGGTTGGCGATGAACACGATGCCCCGGGCGTCGCTGACCAACAGGGTGTCGCTGCCCTGGCGCCATTCACGTTCAAGCTCCGGAAATTCGAGCTTCACCACCATCGCTCCGAGGAACTCGCCGTTGTCGCCGGTTACTGCGCTGGACAGGAAGTAACCCGGAATGCCGCTGGTCACGCCCACCGCGTAGAAGCGTCCGGTGCCCTGGGTACGGGTCTGGAGGAAATAGGGGCGGAAGCCATAGTTGTGGCCGACGTAACTGCTGGGCAGGCGCCAGTTGCTGGCCGCCACGGCCAGACCGGTGCGGTCGAGCAACTCCAGGGTCGAGGACTGCGCGGTGTCGTTGATTTTCTCCAGCTTGCGATTCAACGCGTCCTGTTGTGCCGCACTGACCGGTCCCATCAGGGCCGAGCGCAACTCCGGGTCCAGCGCCAGCACGGCGGGCAGGGCGCGGTAGCGGTCGATCAGGGTATGCAAGGAGTTGGCGTACAGCGCCAGTTGCTGGTTCGCACGGCTGGCGTCTTCCTCCAGCGCCTGGCGTTCGGCGTGGCGTATGGCCAGGGCAGCGGCGCCAACGGCGCCGGCGAGGATCAGCACAATGGCAAGGGACAGGCGCAAGGGGCGGGGCATTGCGAGCATGTGAGCGCTTCAAGGGGCGACGGGACTGGCACCATAGCATGCCGCCCGCATGTCGTAATGCGCCTCGTCCCGGGCTATCGGAGCGCTGTTTGTGTCTGTCTTAGTCGGCCGATGACCCTGTTTCAGTCCCCAGGATCCGTATCGTTGTAATCGAAGTCGCACTGGTACCAGGGATGATAGACATGCCAGGCTTCGTGCCCCTTGGCGTTGATGACCTTGACCAGGCGTCCTGGCGGATCGTAGAACTGCTGGTCGTGATAACCGTGCACGCGCAGCGAAGCGTCGTTGATGTAGCGCCAGGCATCCGCGAAATAGGGCCGGTAGACCCGGGTGACCAGCCCTTTGTTGTCGTACTCGACCCGTTCGCTCACGCGCCAGCGCTGTTCGGCCAGATGCTGGAGCGGCTGCCCGTCCTGCAACACCAGCGAACCGTCTTCGGCCACCGCATAGGCTTGCCCGGGTTCCACCCGCTGTTTGCTTTGCAGGGCACGGCCGAATCCATCGACGGCATTGATAGTGATGCGGATCTGTTGCAACGGATCGTCCGGGTAACGATCGGCGTTCAGCACGACGCTGTGGACCGGCTCCCGGGGCGCGGCGTGTATCAGCACCCGCAAGAGTTCCTGGGCGGCGCTGCGTTCGCTCAGTTGTGCCAAGCGCGTGCGCGCCGAGGCGCGGATGTGGCCGTCGGGCAGCAGGTAGCGCTCGCTGATCCACGCGTCGCGCTGTGCGGGGAGTACCAGGGTGAGATCGAGCGATCCCATCCAACTGAGCGCGTCGGTGCGCACGGCACTGGCGATCCGGCCCAGGGTGGCTTCCGGGTGGTCGATCGCATGGCCGGGTGTCAGGTCTTCGGGCGGTTGGTAGGTGGCGATATCGTCGAAGCCTGCCGGAGCGCCGTTCTCGGTGCCATGAAAGGTCACGCCCAGCGGAGCGCCCCCCGGGCCATAGAGTGCCTGCTGGATATTGTCATTGGCATCGATGATCTTGCGCGGCAGCAACGCGTGGTAATCGTACTCGACCCGGGTCGTGCAGCCGTCCGGCAGGGTCACGGCGGTGGTCATCAAGCGGTAGGCATCGTGCTCGACGGTAGTCACTCCGTGGCTTTGGGTCTCCTGCAGGGTCGTCAACTGGAAAAAGCCCTCGAGGGGCGCATAGGTCGCAAACCCGACTTTCCTGGACCAGAGGTTTTCGCGGTCGTCCTCATCCGGGTCGTCTGGTAGGAACAGCTTCATGGGCTCGAAGCCGATGCTTTCCAATTGCTCACGGATGTCGAAGGGCGGCGGCAACTCGTCGTAGGCTTGCAGCGCATGCTTGTCGAATTCGGCCATCTCCAGCGGGCCATGCAGGGCCTGGAAGGCAATGTCATCGTGCTCGTCCAGCAGGTAGTTCTGTTCCTGAAGCGCGATCAAATGCCGGGCGGCATCCCATTGCGGGGAGTCCTGATGGTCGATGAAGGTTTCATAGCTGACTTGCCGAGGGTTGAGCCCCAGCGGCAGTTCACCTTTCGGACGTTGCAACCCGTTGGCCCTGGAGCGCCACGGCAGGCTCAACCGCTGGCGCAGTCCGTCGTCATCGATCAGGTGCAGGTGCTCGGCGCGTTTCTCGACGATGTGGAACACCTGTTGCTGGTCGTCATGGGCGTCACGCCACCAGCCATTCTCGACCTCGTCTTCGAAGGGCGGCGGGTCGAGGGCGGTGAGGCGCCGGGCGTAGTGGACGAGGAAGCCGTGGATAAGCTGGCCGAACTGGTTCCACTTCAGGTTGAGCCCATGCTGGATCTGCGGGTCGTCGATGAATCCGTCGTATTGATAGGTGATCGCCTCCAGGTCCAGCACCAGCAGGCTCTTGTGGTGGACATGAGGATGGCGCAACAGATAGCGCTGTTGAGTCACGGTGTAAGGCCCGGCCGTGCCGGCCGGTTCGGCGGGATGGGTTTCGGTGCGCAGCACACGACCGCCCAGGGCGTAGGCCATCTCCCGCGCGGTGTCCGGGTCGGGACTGATGATTTCGTTGGCCTCGTCGCTTTCATGAAAGCGGGTCAGCAGTGTCGGGCCCAACGGCACTGCATCGGTGTCGCCAGCGAAGCAGTCCTTGAGGGGTTGGTCGACGGCGCGGCCGGTGTGGAACCAGGTCTTGACCAGTGCCGGCGCGGTGAAACCGGTTGGCGTCTCGCCTTCGGACACTTCGCTGTCGACCTGGTACAGCCGGCCGAAGCCTCGGAACTCGCGATGGTGGCTGTCATAGTCGCCTTCGAAGTAAGTGAAGCGTTGGGTCAGGCAATTACCGGTGATCTCGTCCCGTTGTTGTTGACGCGCCACCAGCGGCAGGGCCAGGGGCAGGTAACAGGTCAGTGGTTCACGGCTGGCCGTGCGTTGCTGTTTTTCATCCAGCCAATACTGCGCACTGCTGCGATAGGTCAGGGTGCTGCTGCAACCCATGTTGTTGTTCATGGCGTTGAGCAGATAAGGGCGGGTCGCGACAAAGTCATAGCGCCAGTGTCCGGGCTTCATATCGGGCGTCGCGTGCGGTTTGCTCAGGATCAGGCTGGCACATCCCAGGCCTTGCAGGTCGGCCAGGGTGACCTGGCACAGATTGTCGTACCGCACGCCTTCGGGCCATGGCACCTGCACAGGCGTTTGTTCAAGACCATTGCCGCCGCGGTTGAGGTAGATCTCGAAGCACTCGCTCTTGAGGTAGATCAGTGCCGGTGCCCCGGACCCGTCCAGGTCGGCGATGCGGACCCGATCGGCATCGAACTGGCTGTAGCTGAAGGGCAGGGCACTCATGACAAAGCCTTCGCCGAAACGCCCACGGCCCAGGTTCGGCCAGCATTTGATCTCGTTGCAGCGGATGCGGCACAGCTCGGTACTGTCGCTGCCCAGCAAGTTGCCGAACATCACCAGTTCATTGCGCAGGTCACTGAACAAGGGCAGGGCGCTGTCCGGTTCATGGGGCACATTCACGCCGGGGGCAAACCCTTCCTCGCGGCGGTTGGCGTACAACCGCACGCTCTTGGGGCCGATCATGGCCAGGGAGCGCAAACCGTCACCGTTGAGGTCGCCCAGTTGTGCGGACGGGTGCAGTAACTCTGTCGGGAAGCGCTTGAAGTCCGTGAAGGTGGACCAACTGCGGTCCGGGTTGAGGGTGTAGAACCCGCTCATGCCGGGCTGGACGATGAGCCAGTTGAGGCGACCCCTGCCCGTCAGGTCGGTCAGCACCTGCAACACCGTCGGGTTGTCGGTGGCCACCGGCATGCTCGAAAGGCGCGACCACGGACCATAGGCGATGGTGTCGTCGTTCTCGCCGCGTTCCGGTTCACGGTAATACCAGCCATGGGTATAGCGGCACAGAAACCCCGGAACGCCCTCGCCGTACAGGTCGACGCAGTGGTAGCGCTTGCCATCTTCAAGGGCAGGCATCGTCTGCAGCTCAACGAACGGTTCGGGTGCCAGGTTGAGCTCGAAATCGTTGTAGTGCAGTTCGACGGGGGGACGGTAATCGACGCGGCCCTCGGCGTCCCAGTCCTGATAATGGGCGGCGGTCAGCAGGTTGTAGCCCAGTGCGGTGGCGCTGTATTCCAGCACCATCCGCGCGACCAGCGCAGGTTCGCTGCCCGCTTCGGCGGGGAAGTGGTGGAACATCAGTACCTGTTGGCAGAGGTGGCGCGTGCCGACTTCGAAACCGTACCGGTAGGCATGGATCGGGTCGCTGCGCAATTGCCATGGTACCCCTTTGGGGACGTACCAAGCCGGTTTGCGCGCAAGATCGAGGGCGCGCTGGCCATAGTCGAACAGCAGATGGAAATGCCAGTGCCTGCTGGCTGGGTCGGTCTCTTCGAAGCAATAGAAACTATCGCTGGCCGTGGCGTTGCCATAACACACACGTCGCAGGTAGCGCTGGGCGCGATAGTCATGGGGACCGTCGAACGGGCCGGGATCGGCTTCGTATTCATAAAAGATGTGCTCGCCCGACGGGCCGAGTTCTTCGAGCAACAACCATTCGGCGATGCGGACCGGGCTCTGGGGATCGGTGTCGGCAACGGGGGCGGCGATGCGCGACGCTTCGCTGTTGCCGTAGCAATACAAATGGCCGTTGCTGCCCTGGACTCTCCAGAACGGCGCCTGGCCATCGTCGGGACTCCAGAGTTCATAAACGTCGAATGCACTTTCGATCCTGGGGTAATAGCGCACCACCGAACAGGCCCGGCTACCGGGCCCGGCCAATGTGCGAATGACTGGCATGCCTTCGTTGAACTCGGGCCAGCGCTCAACCCCGTCGGCATCGATCATCACGTCGTCATCACCGTAGTGCGGGACGCCTTCGCTGGTGCGGCGGGCGATGCTGGCGAGGGACAACTGCATGCCGATGCCGAAGGTGCCGTTGCCACTCTGGCTGTTGTAGTGCAGTGCCAGCGCCGGTGTCAGGTGGCGAGCGCTGGAAAGAGGCAGGGGCAATTCGAAAGAGGCCGCCCCTCGCGTGCCGACTGGGCCGATCCGGCTGCCCATCGTGGCAATGGATGCGCTGTTGGCGATGGTGGGGGTCACAATTTGCAGGGGCGTTTGTTCTGCCATCGAGGGAATCTTCTTGTTAGGCCATGTCAGGGGATACCCGGCTGAACATGAGGATGCCAAGAGATGAACGATGGGTAACCTGTCAGATCCGACAGGTGCGCGAGCAGGCCGATAAGTGGTAGGCATTCCTGCACGCAACAAAAAAGGCCGGTGAGCTTGTCGCCCACCGGCCTTTCTTCGGTGCGAAGGTGCGGGTTACTGCACTTCTACCGCCAGGCTGTCACTGATTTTTTTCTGCCAGATGGCCGGGCCGGTGATGTGCACCGACTCGCCCTGGCTGTCGACCGCAACGGTCACCGGCATGTCCTTGACCTCGAACTCGTAGATCGCTTCCATGCCCAGTTCGGCGAATGCCAGGACCTTGGATTTGCGGATCGCTTGAGCCACCAGGTACGCGGCGCCGCCAACGGCCATCAGGTAGACGGCTTTGTTGTCCTTGATCGCTTCGATCGCGGTCGGGCCACGCTCGGATTTGCCGATCATGCCCAGCAGGCCAGTCTGTTCGAGGATCTGACGGGTGAACTTGTCCATCCGCGTGGCGGTGGTCGGACCGGCCGGGCCAACCACTTCGTCGCCTACCGGGTCGACCGGGCCCACGTAATAGATGAAGCGACCCTTGAGGTCCACCGGCAGGGTTTCACCCTTGTTCAGCATCTCGACCATGCGCTTGTGCGCCGCGTCGCGACCGGTGAGCATTTTGCCGTTGAGCAGCACGGTTTCGCCCGGCTTCCAGCTCTGCACTTCTTCCGGGGTCAGGGTGTCGAGGTTTACGCGACGAGCCGACGGGCCTGCTTCCCAGACGATTTCCGGGTAGGCATCCAGCGGTGGCGCTTCCAGCTCTGCCGGGCCTGTGCCGTCCAGCACGAAGTGGGCGTGACGGGTGGCGGCGCAGTTGGGGATCATGCACACCGGCAGGGAGGCGGCGTGGGTCGGGTAATCCATGATCTTCACGTCGAGCACGGTGGTCAGGCCACCCAGGCCCTGGGCACCGATGCCCAGTTGGTTGACCTTCTCGAACAGCTCCAGGCGCATCTCTTCGATACGGTTCTGCGGACCGCGGGCCTTCAGCTCGTGGATGTCGATGGATTCCATCAACACTTCCTTGGCCATGACCGCGGCCTTCTCGGCGGTGCCGCCGATGCCGATGCCGAGCATGCCCGGTGGGCACCAGCCGGCACCCATGGTCGGAACGGTCTTGAGTACCCAGTCGACGATGGAGTCGGACGGGTTGAGCATGGCCATTTTCGACTTGTTCTCGGAGCCGCCGCCCTTGGCCGCCACGTCCACTTCCACGGTGTTGCCCGGGACGATGGAGTAGTGGATGACCGCGGGGGTGTTGTCCTTGGTGTTTTTGCGCGCACCCGCCGGGTCGGCGAGGATGGAGGCGCGCAGGACGTTTTCCGGCAGGTTGTAGGCGCGACGCACGCCCTCGTTGATCATGTCGTCCAGGCTCATGGTCGCGCCGTCCCAGCGCACGTCCATGCCCACCCGTACGAACACGGTCACGATGCCGGTGTCCTGGCAGATCGGCCGATGGCCGGTGGCGCACATGCGCGAGTTGATCAGGATCTGCGCCATGGAGTCACGGGCCGCTGGCGATTCTTCGCGCAGGTAGGCTTCGTGCATCGCCTGGATGAAGTCCACGGGGTGGTAGTAGGAAATGAACTGCAGGGCGTCGGCAACGCTCTGAATCAGGTCGTCTTGCTTGATCACGGTCATGAGTCGCGCTCCTCTCTAAGACGGGAACATTCAATAAGGTACCGCTCGTTTGGGTGCATCGGTCGACGGGCGGCACCTCTTAAGACACGCCGGGCATGCTGGCGCGACGCTAAAAAGGCGCGGCAGTATATCGCAGGCGGGCATCCTGTGGGAGCAAGCCGCCCCTGTGGCAGTAGGATTTATCTGTGCTGAGGGGATTTTATCTGTGGCGAGGGGATTCATCTGTGGCGAAGGGATTTATCCCCGCTGGGGCGCGAAGCGGCCCTAAATGATAGGTACACATTAACCTGACACACCGCAGCGGCAGCTTTTAGGTCTGCTTCGCAGCCCAGCGGGGATAAATCCCCTCGCAACAGGTAAATCCGTCAGCACAGGTGGGTGTGCGTCGAGCAAGGAACACTGCGTCAAAATGGGCCATTGCTTTGACGCCATTTTTCTGCTCCAGAATTGAATGGTCATTTGTCCTACACGCCACTAAAGTGGCGGCTGGCCTGTAGCGTAGGACGCCTCCTGTCAGTTTCTTTTCCCATGGTGAGTCAACGATTGACCCATAACGCCATTCAACGTCTCCTGCTCAAACGCTTCGCCCTGGCGGCCGCGACTTACGCGCTGGCGCTGGTGTTGCTGTGGCTGGCATTTTTCAGTGGGCATTACCTCGACTCGTTACGCGGCGTCATCATCGGCAGCGCCTTGGTGGTGCTGTGCCAAGGTGCGCTGTTCGCAGTGTTCCTCAGTGGTCGCAACCTGCGGTTCGCCGACCCCAGCCTCACCGAAGTGCAAGTACTGATCGGCCTGGGTTGGCAGACTTGGATGATGGGGCACCTGGACCAGGCCCGGGGCCTGTTCCTGGTCTTCTACGTACTGATCCTGCTGTTCGGACTGTTTCACCTGTCCCGTCGGGCTTTTGTGCGTTGCGCGATGCTGGTGTTCTTCAGCTTCACCGGCCTTACCCTCTGGGACGCCTGGTTCTTCCGGCTTTCCGACCCGACGTTGGCCGGCTTGCAGGTGTGCGTGCTGTTTATCGTGCTGGTGTGGCTGGTGCTGTACGCCCGCTATGTCCAGACGTCGCGCCAGCGCATGCGTCAGCGGCGATTTGCCTTGCAGGCACACCAGGACACCCTGCGCGGCATGATGCGCCAGCTCGAAGATCTGGTGGCCACCGATGAACTGACCGGCCTGTTCAATCGCCGGCATTTCCTGCGCCTGGCATCCCGTGAACTCAATACCCTCAAGCCGGACATGGCCCATGGCTTGGCCTTGATCGATCTTGACCATTTCAAGCGCATCAACGACCTGCACGGCCATGCTGCCGGCGACCAGGTGCTCCAGGCCTTCGCCAGCGTTGCCACGGCCTGCCTGCGCGAAGGCGACGTGCTGGCGCGCTATGGCGGCGAAGAGTTCGTCATGCTCCTGCCCGCCTGCGACCCCGCGCGCCTGACCGCTTGTTGCGAACGGCTGCGCCTGGCGTTTGCCGCCGTCGAGTTGACTGGTCTGCGGGTGGGGCCTCTGAGCCTGTCGGCGGGCATGACACTGCTGGAAATGGACGACGACCTGGACAACGCATTGCAACGTGCCGACCAGGCCTTGTACCGTGCCAAGCGAGACGGCCGTAATCGGTGTGCCGCCGCCTGGGAGAATGTCGATGCCTGAACTGACGGTCGCCGGCCGGCAATGGACCGTCGCGCCCGGCAGTAACCTGCTGGACGCGCTGAATCAGTCCGGGGTGCCGGTGCCCTACAGTTGCCGCGCCGGCAGTTGCCATGCCTGCCTGGTGCAATGCATCGGTGGCGATGTGCGCGATGCTCGGCCCGATGCCTTGAGCCCGACACAGCGCGACCAGGGCTGGCGGCTGGCCTGCCAATGCCAGGTGGTCGAGGATGTGCGGGTCCACACGTTCGATCCGCAACGCGACGGTCAGGCGGCCCAGGTCGTGGCGGCGGACTGGTTGGGGCCCGACGTGCTGCGTTTGCGCGTCGCCCCTGAACGGAGGCTGCGTTACCAGGCCGGGCAACACCTGGTGCTGTGGCTCGGCGACGTCGCCCGACCCTATTCCCTGGCGAGCCTGCCGGAGGAAGACCGCTTCCTGGAGTTTCACCTCGATTGCCGCCAGCCCGGGCAATTTATCGACCGGGCTCGATCCCTGAACGTGGGGGACCCCATCCGCCTGGGTGAATTGCGCGGCGGTGCGCTGCATTATGATCCCGCCTGGCACGACAGACCGTTGTGGCTGCTGGCCGCCGGTACCGGGCTGGGGCCGTTGTTCGGCATTCTGCGCGAAGCCCTGCGCCAGCAACATCGAGGGCCGATTCATCTTGTGCATGTCGCCCATGACGCCAGCGGGCATTACCTGGGCAAACCCCTGGCGGCGCTGGCCGCCAAGTACCCACAACTCAGCGTCCAACTGCTGACCTCGGTCGAGGCGCCTTCAGCGCTGGCGCAACTGCGGCTGCCCTCCCGACACACCCAGGCCCTGGCCTGCGGCCACCCCGAGCGGGTCGAAGCCTTCGCCAAACGCCTCTACCTGGCCGGCTTGCCGCGCAATCAGTTGCTGGCGGATGTCTTCCCTACCCGTGAGGGCGGCGGGGGCTGAGCCACCGCCATCGCGAGCAGGCTCGCTCCCACAGGGTCTGGTGGTGTATGCCAATGCTGCGTACACCGCTGATCCACTGTGGGAGCGGGCTTGCTCGCGAAAGCGGTAGAGCTGTCACTGAGAGGTTGAATGTACCGCCGCCTTCGCGGGCAAGCCTGGCTCCCACAGGTTTGGGGGGTATGCCAATGCTGCGTACATCGCTGATCCACTGTGGGAGCGAGCCTGCTCGCGATGGCGTCCGTCCAGGCAAAGCAAAAAAGCCCCGCCATTCACATGGCAGGGCTTTTGTCTTTCAGCGGGGGCACTCAGACCATTGGGTCGCCGACGTGCAGGATTTTCATCCCGTTGGTGCCGCCGATGGTGTGGTAGCTGTCGCCCTTGGTCAGGATGACCCAGTCACCGGTCTGCACCACGCCGCGCTTGACCAACTCGTCCACCGCCGCCTGGCTGACTTCGCCCGGTTGCAGGGCGGCCGGGTCGAACGGCACGGTGTAGACGCCACGGAACATGGCGGCACGGGCCTGGGTTTCGCGGTGCGGGGAGAACGCGTAGATCGGCACCGAAGAACGGATGCGCGACATGATCAGCGGTGTGTAGCCACTTTCGGTCAGGGCGATGATCGCCTTCACGCCCGGGAAGTGGTTGGCGGTGTACATCGTCGCCAGGGCGATGCTCTCGTCACAGCGTTCGAAGGTCTTGCCGATGCGGTGGCTGGAGGTCTTGCCGGTCGGGTGCTTCTCGGCGCCCAGGCAGATACGGGCCATGGCCTGCACCGCTTCGAGGGGGTATTGGCCGGCGGCGCTTTCGGCCGAAAGCATCACGGCGTCCGTGTAGTCGAGCACGGCGTTGGCTACGTCGGACACTTCGGCGCGGGTTGGCATCGGGTTCTGGATCATCGACTCCATCATCTGGGTCGCCACGATCACTGCCTTGTTGTGACGGCGTGCGTGCAGGATGATCTTCTTCTGGATGCCCACCAGCTCAGCGTCGCCGATTTCCACACCGAGGTCGCCACGGGCCACCATCACGGCGTCGGAGGCCTTGATCAGGCCGTCAAGGGTTTCGTCGTCGGCCACGGCTTCGGCGCGTTCGATCTTCGCCACCAGCCAGGCGGTGCCGCCGGCTTCGTCGCGCAGTTGACGGGCGTATTCCATGTCGGCGGCGTCACGGGGGAAGGACACTGCCAGGTAGTCGACTTCCATTTCCGCGGCCAGCTTGATGTCGGCCTTGTCTTTTTCAGTCAGGGCCGGTGCCGTCAGGCCGCCGCCGCGACGGTTGATGCCTTTATGGTCCGACAGCGGACCGCCAATGGTCACGGTGCAGACCAGTTCGGTGGCGGTGGCGGTGTCGACGCGCATCACCACGCGACCATCATCGAGCAGCAGCTCGTCGCCCACGCCGCAGTCCTTGACCAGGTCCGGGTAGTCGATGCCGACCACCTGCTGGTTGCCTTCGGTCAGCGGATGGCTGGTGGAGAAGGTGAAGGTGTCACCGATCTTCAACTCGATGCGCTTGTTGGCGAATTTGGCGATCCGGATCTTGGGGCCTTGCAGGTCACCCAACAGGGCAACGAAGCGGCCGTGCTTGGCGGCGAGGTCGCGCACCAGCTTCGCACGAGCCTTGTGCTCATCGGGAGTACCGTGGGAAAAGTTCAGGCGGGCAACGTCCAGGCCAGCCAGAATCAGCTGTTCGAGAACTTCCGGCGAATTACTGGCCGGGCCAAGGGTAGCGACGATTTTGGTGCGACGGACGGACATGCAAGACTCCTCAAGTTCAAGCGCCAGCGAAGGCTACTATGGTCTTTGGGTGTAGTCATTGTTCATATGCACTACTTATTCGTTTCTTTTTCGAAGTGAACATTCCCGAAGATTTTCACGCCTCTTTGGCCTGGATCACTCTTGTGGCCATGAGAATTCATCTGTGGCGAGGGGATTTATCCCCGCTGGGCTGCGAAGCGGCCCCAAAGCCCTGTTACTCGGTGTCTCAGGCGGATTGAGTCGCCGGTGTTGGGTCTGCTTCGCAGTCCAGCGGGGATAAATCCCCTCGCCACAAGAGCGAGCCCGGCGTCATATAGAGTTGAAGATTTCTAAGGGTAGGCCGATACAGCGCTCAAGACAGGAGAACCTTCCCATGCGATTCGTGCTTTTTATTGCCCTGGCCCTGAGCATCACGGGCTGTACCCGGTGGTCGATGAACCACCACATGAACCTGGCCTACAAGGCCTATGACCGCGGCAATTGCGACCAGGTAATGCTCGAACTGTCCCAGGTCGACCGCGCCAGCCGTGCCCGCCGCTATATGCAGCCGGAAGTCTCGATGCTGCGCGGCCAGTGCCTGGAGCGGCAGAAGCTGTTCGTCGACGCAGCGCAGACCTACCAGTTCATCATCGCCCAATACCCCACCAGCGAATACGCCTTCCGCGCCCGTGCCCGGCTCGAGACCCTCGAAAGCCTGGGACACTACCCGACCCGCAGTGCCTCGGCGATCCGCCCGACTGCATTCTGATCACCACCGCGGCACAGCCGCCGAGGGATATTCCCCGGCGGATGGCCGGCATCGTTGCGGACTGGCTTCTGTCCAAGCTTGAGCTATATTTGTACAACTCGTGGCTAGAGCAAGATCTCTAATGTCGAGGCAACACCTGTGACCGGCAGGAACAGGCTCAAGACGCTTGCACGCGTCTGGCACCGGGATCGGGGAGAGCGGGCTCGCTTGGGCTCGTTCCGAAGCATTGGGTAGGTCCTCGTTGAGGGCTGGGAAAAGCGATACAAAACATGTACAAAAAACGTCGAATTGATCGGCAGGATTTGCCGTGCTTCTTGAAAGTGTTCAACGGCGTCAACGACAGGCTTATTGGTTATCTGGGAAACGTTTCTGAACATGGTCTGATGCTGATCAGCACGCTGCCGTTGATGGTCGGCGCAGACTTTGAGCTGCACCTGAAAATCCCCGCCGATGAAGGGCCGCAGAGGGATATCAAGTTGAAGGCCACCTGCCTGTGGTGCCATGAAGACGTGACGCCACAGCATTTCGACGCTGGCTTCAGCCTCCATGGGGCGCCGCCGGAATACGGACAACTGGTTAGCGCGCTGCAGGATTATTTCAGTTTCCAATCGTTGTCGGCTTCGGCTTGATGCTTACCTGACTTCTTACAAATGTACTTCAAGCCAGTGACAGGAGAGGGAGCCCAATCCCTTGTGGGAGCGAGCCTGCTCGCGCTGGCGGCTGGGGAGTCACATCGGTATTGAATGTGCCGCCCTCTTCGCGAGCAGGCTCGCTCCCACAGGTCCTGCATCAACCCTGTGCTTCACAGGGCATTCGAGCGTCGCGACCTCACGGTCTCTTCAGCGCTGGATCTTCTCTTCGCCGTCCAACAGCCTCTCCAGCAACAACACCCCCATCTCGCCCATCTGGTGAATCGCCAGGGCCAGGTTGCGCGGGGCACCTTCCAGATCTTCCGATAAATCCAGAATCAGCGTGCTCACCGAGCAGAAGGTTTCGTAAGTGTGCGCGAGCATGCCTTCGGGATCGGCGTCGGGGGCGACGATGAAGTAATCCAGGTGCTTGGCGGTTTTCGGGTCGGGTTGGCCGTTGTCGGGCTTGAGGTAGTAGTCCAGGGCTCTTTGAGCGGCCTGGTCGAGCCTGGCGGAGTCGAGGGTTTCGTGGGGGGACAGCGGGTCGGTGTGCGGGGGATTGGGTGTTGGTTTGATCATGTTTCGTTATCCATTAAATGGGCTACCACCGACTCGCGACTAAACGAGGGTGGCGGCTGAACGCAGGTTAGTCGACCGGGAGGATAACGAAAGAACCGGCGCGCCCGAGGGCGCCCTGCGCACAGCCACCATTAAGCACGGGGACAGGGAACCCGACTGGATGATGCTTATGCACTTCGTTATACCTCCCGGGCGACTAAACCCGACCGCTGGATATCAGCGACGCGAATCAAGTTACGGGGCAAGGCCAAAGCACACAAGCCGGCGGATTCTGGCGGATCTGTAGTCCATTGCGCAAGGCGTTGTAGTCATCCCGATCCATGTCTGACACCACGTCCCACCACTCGTCGTCACTGTCGAACCTGACAGGTGCCAGCCACGACGGGTTTGTCATTCACTACTTCCCCAGAGCCCGTTCTGCGATTGCTATCCATCGCCATTTTTCTTGGGAGTGAGACATGACCACTGACGACGATTCCGAACAGAACGGCCTCGAACCTGCGGTACAGAAGGAGGGCGTCATTGAAACGGGTGAGTCTCATGGGACAAAGACCATAAGGGCTGCAAAGGATGGTTATTGGGCAGACCTCGAAGTGGAGTACACATGGTTTCCTACCGGTAGGTTATTCACTGTAGAGACACAGCGATTTCGGGCAAGCGGCAACGGCCGAAACGAGGGGAATATTAAACTCAAGCTTGTTTCGGACGGTGCGGGCGATACGGGTTGGGATGAACTAACGAAAAATGCGACCCAAGATGACGAGTGGCATTCGTTTGTCCATTCGCGTTCTGTAGCGGGTAATGCTAAGGATGCGGTTATACACTTCAATTTCATATACGACAGAAAAAATGTGGGCGACGTCAGTATGACGGGGCAAGTAAGGGTGGAGCACATTGTCCCTGCGCCATTTATCGATCCAATCAGAAATGTTAGCGCCCGTAGCGTAGTCGTTACCGGCGGGGGCGCTTTATACGCCCATGGTGCAGCGGTGTTTGTCCGCACCAGTGTCAGCGCCGACCCGTCCGAGGCAAGGGTGACGTTTGGCGGAATATGGAATGCGACTGTCAATCTCACGCCCGATGGACGACACATGACGATTGACGCTTATCAGGTGGTAAGCGGCAAACCGTCCGAAAATTCACTTGGTCAGCATATCTTTCTCGCCTATATCTCTGCACCCGACGCCAATACCGTTATGGTCACCGGTGATAGCTTCCGTGGATTCGGTGCCCCCGGTAGCAAAGTAAAAGTGGTCAAGAGAGACAATCAAAGTTTTCAACTGGCAGCAGAAACGACTATAGGGGCAAACGATAGTTGGGCGTCGCCTTTAAATGTTGCACTACCCAGTGGACCTGTCGCAGTGGTGGCGATATTCGAGTTAACAGGTTTCCCCCGAGTCGTTTCAGCACCCGTTACCTATAACGTATTAGGTGCCCCGGCGATCACAGGTCCCGCCGCCAATAGCATTCAGGCACAAACCTTTAACCTCAGCGGTAACAACGCACTCAAAGGTGCAACGGTGACAGTCTATCGCGATCCGTCGGAAACCAGTGTGGGTCACACGCTGGTCACGCAGGACAATGGTAGTTGGAGTGCAGACGTGACCGTGGCGGCGGGGCCTACCTCGCTGGCTGCCTTGCAAACATTGAACGGGAAGGACTCGGGTCGTAGTTCGCCTAGAGCGTTCAAGATAAAACCGCCGAAATTGTTTGATATCCAAGTCACCTACCCCAGGCCCGGCACGGCGAAATTTTCCGGCGCCGGCCACGCCGGCGCCACGGTGGATGTTCATAAAACCGGCGTTAACGACCCGCAGGTCAGCACTGGCGTCAGTGGCGGCCAGTGGGCGGTGGAATGGTCCGATCAGCCGCCGGGAAGCTACTCGGTGGATATCCGGCAAAAACTCCCCGACGGTTCCGCCTGGATTCATTCGGATTGGAGCGACAGGCTCACGGTCACGATACCTGTGCCGATGCCGACCTTGGAGGTTCAGGTTGGCGGGGACCGCAAACCTGTGTTTTCCGGTATCGGTCACAGTTGGACGGGACAACCTGCGGCGCAGATCAAGGTGCTGCGGGTGGGCGAATCGACGCCTGCCGTGCCGACTGTCGAGGTTGCCAACAACAGGTGGTCAAGCGCTGCGACCGAAGCCTGGAATCCGGGGACTTACTCCGTCGAAGCCCGGCAGTTGTTCAATAACCTCTCTTCCGAGCCCACTTCAAAGCAATTCGTCATCCGGGCCCCGGTCCCCACCGTGGAGGTTCGCCAGGACGGCCTGACCCCACGCTTCTCCGGCACCTGCCTGAATGGTGCGCAGGTGCAGCTTCAGTTCGATGGGGACTCGAACTCCCCCTATGCCGCGCAAGTGAACGGTGCCACTTGGAGCTTCACCCGGCAGGAGCCCTTCATGCCCGGCACTTATACCGCCAGGGTCACGCAGTCCTTCGGCGGCCAGATCTCGGATGAGGTGTCCCAACCGTTCGAGGTCGTCGTGTTGCGACCGGTCATCACCTCACCGGTGAATGATGAAGAGGTGGATCACAACCCGATCATCCAGGGCACGGGTGGTATCCCTGGGGCTTTGATGCGCGTGTTTGATTTTGTATCAGAAACCCTTCTCGGCGAAGCCGAGGTCACCGGCAACGCATGGTCGGTGCCCATTACCGAGGACCTTGCGTTTGACGATCACAAGGTTTACGCGGTCCAGCAATACGGCGAGTTTCCGTCCGAGGCCAGCGAGCCAGTCAGCTTCAAGGTGATCCTGTTTCCCCCCACCATCGACCATCCCCAGCCGGGCGATGCCATTGCCCGGGTTTCGGTCATTGATGGCTATGCCCGCAAAGTGTCCGGGCTGGACACGGCCACCGTCGAGTTGTGGCTCGACGGGGCGGACGAGCCGTTGGCGACGGTCCGGGCCAGAGGCAACGATGGCTACTGGTTCTATGACGCGCACCTGCCGGTGGGCACCTATACGCTGCGTGCCAAGCAGTTCTTCAAGGACAAGGACTCCGATTTCAGCCCCGACCATGCCTTCACCGCCGTGCCGGCCATCCCGGTCATCGAGTCGCCGGCACTGCAGCAGCACCTCGGCGCAACGGTGACGATTTCCGGGCATGGCTTCACCGGCGACTGGGTCGAAGTGGCCTGGAGCGATGCACCCGACACGGTGCTGGGCAGGGTGCAGGTGCAGGCGAACCGGACCTGGTCGATGCCCCTGGCTATCGAGCGTCCAGCCGGTCCTCATTCATTGATCGTGCAGCAGGAGTGCGACGGGTACAGCTCCGGGTGGAGCGCGACCCATGAGGTGCTGTTGCTGTCCGGGGCTCCAACCTTCACGACGCCGGAAGCGGGGCAGTGGTTCGCGGGTACGGCGTTCTTCGAAGGTACCGGTGAGAGCGGCAAGCGCGTTGAGGTGTCGCACTGGTTCGATGCCCGGCAGGTGATCGCCCCGGACCTTGCGGTGGCCGACGGCACTTGGGCGGGCTCGCCCCGGGAGCCATTGACGCCTGGCCCGCACTGGGTGAAGGCGCGGCAAGCCGGGTCGGACTGGGGAGAAAGCCCGCGTTTTGACGTGGCCCCGGAGCTGTAGCCACTTCGTCTTCAATACTTGAAACGGAGCACTGCGATGAAAGATTCTCCGGCGCAAATCGCCAGTCGTTTTTGCGAACAGCTCCTGGCGGGGCGACGGTCCGAGCCTCTGTCCGACCTTGGGCAGTATTTCGCGGCGGGTGGCTCGGTGTGTGCCCTGGCACGTAAAGGGGCATCCGGGCTGGTGAACGAGTACGGGCTGGAACCCGAAGATGCCCAGGCGCTTATGCGGAAGATCCCTGGCTCGACCTGAACGTACATAGCGGTACGGGAGCCACGCAGCGTTGGGGCGAACAGACCTTCTTCCCTCGACGGGCGGAGAAGCTCGACTTGACGCTTTCGGTCGCAGAGGGCAGCCCGTTGCTCGATCAGATGCTGACGCTGGGGATCCGCGGTGCTCATGAGCTGGATACGGCCATGAATTTCGGACCGGTAGGGCTAGGGTTTCCCCGGCCATTGACCGTCGATGGCCTGCCGGTGAGTCTTGCGGCCGGTGACCGGACCGATGCGGCGTTCTATTTACAACTGTCGGCCTCGCGGCTGCTGGCACGCTCGCCGCTGAATGCTTTTTCCCTCGGCAGCCATATTCCGGTGGATGTCCTGGCGGCCACGCATCAGGACCCGACGGTGGTCGACTGGGGCGAAACATTGTCCTTTGAAATCACCCTGACCAACGCACTGACCGGTCAACCGGCCCGACATGTACAGGTGTCCTGGCGCGGCACGGACGTGGCCATGGAGGACACGATCACGTTCACCAACTTCTATGGTGTCGCACGCTTCAGTTTCGTGGCGACGGTTGACGGGCCGGGCTCCGTGACGGCCAGCGCAGTCGGTGGGACCGAGGTTGTATCGTTTGAGTATCTCGTCCATGAGGCTTGCGTGATTCAAAGCCT
Source organism: Pseudomonas sp. FG13 (assembly GCF_057809755.1). Classification (NCBI taxonomy): domain Bacteria; kingdom Pseudomonadati; phylum Pseudomonadota; class Gammaproteobacteria; order Pseudomonadales; family Pseudomonadaceae; genus Pseudomonas; species Pseudomonas sp. FG13. The sequence continues at coordinate 38,134 of NZ_JBMDKO010000035.1, read as the reverse complement.
GACCGGTGCTGACCTCGAGGGGCTTCCGGGGGCAGAAGTCAGCGCCGAGGCCACGGTGGTCAGTGCGGCCAGCGGTGAGCCGGTTCAAGGCGTGCGGGTGCACTGGTTCTATAAGGGCGTTGTGCTGGAGCCGGTCGTTACCGATGCGAATGGCAAGGCGCGGATTACCTTTGAGTTACCGCCGAGGATAGGGCGATATTCATTGAGTGCGTCCGTGAGGGGAGAGCTGGGGTGGGAGGCGGAGTGGTTGGAGTCCAGGATATCGGCAACGGAAGATACCTGGGTGCAGGAATTTACGCTTCGGCTAGACGAACGTCCGATCAACATGGACGACCTGGCCAATTGGAGAATGGTGATCAAGGATACAAGTACCAGCATTCTGGAGTTGAGGGTCAGAAAAGATAGCAACTTGATCAACGAGACGAGTGTCACTTTGTATGGGGTTCCACCGGAGGCTCTGGGGTTACGGTTCGATCCAGCGCTGTTCGAACAACTGCCGGTGACGGGCGCTTCCTTGTCCTGGTCCATTATCCCCAAGACAGCGGCTTACGGTGAGTTTGAGTTGGAGTTCCGCAGCCTCGACTCCTATTTGCCACCACGGTGGTTGCCTTTCAAGGTGGAACATTAATTTATAGATTCCCCGCTTTTTTCCACCCCAGGTACAGCGTCACCAGCTCGGCCCCCAGCTCCCCGGGCCGGGCTTGCAGTACCGAAATACCATGGGCGCTCATTCGCTCATGCAGCTCGGCCCGCGCATTCAAATACTCCACCGTCCCGCAATAGGCCAACGCCTCCGGCAAGGTCTGCACCGGTGTCTGGCGCAGCCGATCGAGCGCTTCTTCCCGCAGGCTTGCCACCAGTACTCGATGTTGCTGGCCCAGCCGTTTGACCGCCGTCAGCAGGTCTTCGTCATCCTCATCCCGCAGATTGGTCACCAACACCACCAAGGCCCGGCGTTTCTGGCGGGTCAGCAGCTCGTTGACGGCGGCCTGGTAATCGGCGGGACGTTGGCTGCTGTCGAGGTCGTACACGGTGTTGAGCAACACGTTGAGTTGGCCCTGGCCTTTGGCCGGGGCGAGGTAGCGGGGTGGATCGCTGGCGAAGGTGCTCAGGCCCACGGCGTCACCCTGGCGCAACGCGGTGTAGCTGAGCAGCAGGCAGGCGTTGAGGGCGTGATCGAAATGCGACAGCTCATCGTCCTGGCTGCGCATGCGCCGGCCGCAATCGAGCATGAAGATGATCTGCTGGTCGCGCTCGTCCTCGTACTCCCGGGCGATGGGCGTGCGGTGGCGGGCGGTGGCCTTCCAGTCGATCTGGCGCAGGCTGTCGCCCTCGCGGAATTCGCGCAGTTGATGGAACTCCATCCCCTGGCCCCGCCGTTGGCGCTGGCGCACGCCGAGCTGGTTGAGCCAGTTGTCCACCACCAGCAACTGACCGTCGTAGAGCCTGGCGAAATCGGGATAGACGCGGATCTCATCGACCGCCTCCAGCAGGCGTTTGCCGGTCCACAGCCCCAATGGGCTGGGTAGATTGATTTCGCAGTGTTCGAAGATGAAATGGCCACGCTTGAGGGGCCGCAGGCGGTAGCCGACCTGGCTGTGCTGGCCGGGTTGAAGGTCGACCGACAACGGCAGGTATTCGAAATCCAGGCCATTGGGTATGTGATCGAAGACCTGGACGTTCAGCGGCTGATGAAAGTCGTGAGTGATTGCCAGGTGAACGTCGCTCCAGCGACCCAGCGCCAGGCTTCCGGGCATTTGCCGCTGCACCCGGGGCGACGGCAAGCGCTTGAGGCGCACGGCGTCGAGGATCGCCAGGGCCAGCAGGGCCAGCTGCAAGCCCCAATTGATCGACACGAGCGCCGATGGCACCACGATGCCCAACGCTTGCAACGTGCCCAGCACCACGCCCAGGACCAGCAGGACTGCCAGCCAGATCAGCAGCAGGCGCGAGGGCTTCATGGGTGCATGCTCTTGAGCAGGTCCATTGTGGCGAGGGGATTTATCCCCGCTGGCTGCGAAGCAGACCCTTGCGGTGTACCAGGCAGAACCAGGGGGCTGCTGTGCAGCCCAGCGGGGATAAATCCCCTCGCCACAGAATGCGGCGTCATCAGGAGATCCATCATCACAAACGCGGCGCCGGTACTTGGTCCAGCAGTTGTCCCAAGACCTGGTCCACCGAGAGCCCTTCGATGTCCAGCTCGGGCGCCAAGCGTACCCGGTGACGCAACACGGCCAGGGCGCAGCCCTTGATGTCATCCGGCACCACGAACTCGCCGCCACGCAGCAACGCCCGAGCCCGGGCGCAACGCACCAGCGCGATCGAGGCCCGTGGCCCGGCCCCCAGGCTCAGCCCCGGCCAGCTGCGGGTGGTGCGAGCCAATCTCACCGCATAGTCGAGCACCTGGTCGTCCATCGGTAGGTCGCTGGCGATGCGTTGCAGCGCTTGCACGTCCTTGGCCTGCAACACCGTCCGCAAGGGTTGGACATCGAGCATGTCGGCGCGGGTCGAGCGGCTGACCTGGCGCACCATGTTCATCTCCTGTTCGGCATCGGGGTAGTCCATGCGTACCTTGAGCATGAAACGGTCGAGCTCGGCTTCCGGCAGCGGGTAGGTGCCTTCCTGTTCAATGGGGTTCTGGGTGGCCAGCACCATGAAAGGCTGGGCGATGGGCAAGGCACGGCCTTCGAGGGTCACCTGGCGTTCCTGCATGGCTTCGAGCAATGCGGCCTGGGTCTTGGCCGGCGCGCGGTTGATCTCGTCCGCCAACAGAAGGTTGGTAAACACCGGCCCCTTGCGCAAATTGAACTGCTCGGTCTGCAAGTCGTACACCGCATGTCCGGTGACATCGCTGGGCATCAGGTCGGGAGTGAACTGGATGCGCGCGAACTCGCCGCTGAAGCAGCGGGCCAGGGCACGCACCAACAGTGTCTTGCCCAGGCCGGGAACCCCTTCGAGCAGTACGTGACCACCGGCGATCAACGCCGTGAGCACATCGTCGATCACCGCAGCCTGGCCGACCACTGCCTTGTGCAATTCGGTGCGGATGGCCTGGGCCAACTGACTGGCGCGCTGGCGCTGTTGGGCGGCATGGGCCTGGCTGCCGGCAGGTTCGTTCTGTTCAGTCATAAGGCATTCCTGAGGGTTTGCAGATGGGCGACCTGGCGGCAGAACTCGGCGCTGGACATGCGCTGTTTCGGCCGGGGGCTCAAGGCCTGGCTTATGGCCCGCGTGGATTGGCGGCTGAGCCGTGCGAGCACTTGCCACTGTTCGGCGACGGCCAGTTGTTCGAAGCCGGGATGACGATGCCGCGCCCGACGCAGCACGTCCTGTTGCAAGGTCAGCAGCAGATGCTGCCGACCGTTGTGTCGCAGATGGAACCCGGCGCTGGCCTGCACATGTTCTTCCAGCTGGCGCCGGGCCTTGGAGGCCGGTTGTTGCAGCGGGCCGTGGCGGATCGCCGAGCGCCAGAGCCAAAGGGCAATCAGGGCCGCCAGCGCCACCAGTGCCTGGGGAAAGTAACGCAGCAGCAGGGTCAGCAGGCTGTCGTGATCGATATTGAACAGCAACGTGACGGTGCTGTCGGCGCTCAGGTACCAGAGCAGCCAGGCGTTGTCGTACTGCTCGATCTGGTCGTTCTTCCATAGCTCGGCGTCGGTGATCACGGTGATCGAGCCCTGGCCATGGTTCAGCTGCATCATGTGGGTCGACTGCGCGCTGTTGGCCCAGGCCTGGGCGAGGTTCTTCGGGTCTTCGAGGTGAAAGTCGGTGTCGAAGCCCACATAGGCGGGGGCCTCTTCATCTTCCAGGTACAACTTGGTCAGCTCGGGGTAGGGATCCTTGATCAGCTCTGGGGGCGGCTCCTTGAGGTCTTTGCTCAGGAGCTGGTGCAGTTGCACCCGGTCCAGCAGCAGGTCGCCGCTGCTACCGGTGCTGTCATCCCACAAGGCTTCGGCCACGAACAGCAGGCGGCCACCGGCCCGGGTCCAGTTCATCAACTGATCGACCTGCCGCGGCGTCATGTTCGTCCGTTCACCCAGCAGTAACAGGGTGCGCTGGCGAGGTTCCAGGCTCGGCAGGACGTCCAGGTTGTTGGCATGCTCGACCTCCACACCCTGCCGGCGCAGGAAATGTTCGGCGGCCAGATAGGGATTGGCCTGGGCCTCGGGGGACGGGCCGTAATCGACGGTTTCCTGATAGGGCACCGCGTTCCGGTAGAGGTACATGGCCAGCGCCCCCACCAACGCGACGACAATCAGTATCGCGGCCAGCCATCCTGCGCGGCGGTTCATCGGGAGGCTCCCGTATCGAACAAGCCGCGCCAGCCATCGCACAATTCCTGCTGCAGATCCGGGGGCGGTGTGCGATGCCCGTAGGCAATGTTCTGCCAGTGCAAGGTCAGGTTCTTGCTGAATGCCAGCAGGTTTTCGTGCTGGAGCTGTTCGACGCGCAGCAGCACCTGGCCTTCGGTATCGGCCGGTTTCAAGGCAACGCCGAACTGATGGTGCAACCGGCTGAGCAAGGCCCGATACAGCAGGCCCAGGGCATCACGAGGGTCGGTGCTCCATAACTGCTCGACGCGGGTCGCCACGTCGTCGGGCAGGCTCTCTTCGCGTAGATCCAGGCCGAACATCCGCGGCGGTGCCGGTCGTTCCACCGTAGGCCGTTTGATCGGTTGGCGCTGCCCCAGGGCCTGGAAGCTTTCACGATAGCGCCAGACCAGCCAGGCAATCGCCCCCGCCAGTGTGGCCCAAAGCAAGATCTGGATCAGCGCGGCGGCAGCTTCGTAGTGCTGACGGCCCAACCATTGGAGCAGGGCCTTGAACCAGCCCGGCGTTTCCTTGGCTTCGGTGGGTTCGGTGGTGTCCTCGCCGAAACGATAGCGGGTGACCGTTTGCGGGTTCTTGAACGGTGGGGCTTCGAGGATCGCCTTGATGCTGTCCCTGGAGGCCTCGCTGGTGAGGGGTTGGTTGAGCAACCGCGGGCTGTCGGGGGCGATGCTGTCTTCGTCGGCCCAGGCCGGGGGCGCCGGCGGCAGCAGGAGCAGCGCCAACAGCATCAGCACAGGGGCTGCGCTGCTCAGGCGCTGGCGCAGTCTCCGGAACACCAGTTCGATGTCCCAGGCCTCGAGGATCGTGCGCCGGTTCAGGTAGAGGCTGAAACCGCAGGCGACGTACACCGGCTCCCAGACGATCAGCAGCAGGGGATACAGGACGTTGACCAGGTGCTCGAACCACAACCAGTCGTGCTCGGTCGTCGTGACCAGCTTCTGCCAATCCCAGTCCAGTTCGACCTGTTGCGGTACGAACATATAGAACAGGGCCATCAGGCCGAACCACAAGACGGTCTCCAGATGCACGCCGATCACGGTCAGCCATCGCGCCGCGCGGCCGTTGCGTTGCAGCAACACTTGCAAGCGTAGCGCTCGCGCATTACCGGCGAGGCCTTCGAGTTGCACCACCGGCATCAGGAAACTACGGCTCAGGCTCAACCGCCGCCAGGTCAGGCTGGCGAACAACTGCGGTTTGAGCACTGCAGGCCACTGTCGCAAGGCCTGCTTCAGGGTCGGTGTTTCGCCAAACAGTGCCTTGGACAGGATGTACAGCGGCAAGCGGTCGAAGGCCGGTTTCAACCACCAGAACACCAGCACCACCAGGGACGGTGAGTCCCACAGCAACAGGCACAGCAGGGCGTAGACCGGCAGCGTGACCATGGCCCAGCTGGTCATCAACAGGCGTCGGTGCTGCTGGCTCATCAGCACGCCCAGGTCCATGGCTTCCCAGGTGGTACGGGGACGGATGGCGACGGTGGCATCACTCAGCCGCATGGCGTATCCGTCCGGCAAACAGCAGGTAACTGACCACCAGCAGCCACAGCAAGGCGCCGACCGTGTATTTGACGGTCGGCGTCACGGTGCTGGAGGACCAATACGCTTCGATGAACGCGGCGAGGAACAGGAACAGCATGACCCCGCCGATCATCGACACGCTTTTACCTGCGGCGAGCCGCAGAGCTTCGCCCCGGGTTAGGCGTCCCGGCGCGATCAATGCCCAGCCCAGTTGCAGGCCTGCGGCGCCGGCCAGGGTGATGGCGGTGAGTTCGAAGGCGCCATGCCCGATCACGAACGACCAGAACGTGCCTCCGGAACCAATCTGGGTCAGGTACCCGGCGACTGCGCCGATGGTCAGACCGTTGAAGAACAGGAAGAACGCACTGCCCAGGCCAAACATCATGCCGCTGGCAAACGTCTGAAAAGCGATGCCGATGTTATGCATGATGTAGTAGCCGAACATGGCCCAGTCTTCGCTGGCCGCCCGTTCGATCGAGCGCCCCAGGTGGCCGGCGGTGGGGTCGTACATGCTGCGGATCTGGCTGACCTCTTCGGCGTCCAGCACGCTGTAGACAAGGTCTGGAACCAGGTAGACCAGCAGCCCGATGCCGACCAGGCTGCCGAGGAACATCAGGCTGGCAGCCAGTACGAACCGCCACTGTTCACGGACCAGCCGGGGGAAACCGGCCAGGATGAACGCCGAAAGGCTGGCCGACGGCCGGCTGCGGTCACGGTAGAGCTGCTGGTGACCGCGCAGCGCAAGTTGTTGCAGGGTATCGACCAGCAGGCTGCTGTAGCCCCGCGCCTGGGCCAGCGCCAGATGCTGGCAGAGCCGGCGGTAGGCTTGGGGGAAATCGCTGCTCTGGGGCACATTGCGGCTGCGCTCCAGTTGATCGAGCTGCCGGGACAGCTGTTCCCACGCTTCCTGATGACGGTTCTCGAACAGGCTTTGCTTCATGTCGGCCCCAGCAGGCCGCGGGCGATACCATTGAGCTCGGCCACGGCTCGCGGTGGCTGGACATTCAGTGGTGCCGCCAGGATGGCCGCCAGTTCGTTGACCCTGGCCTCGGAAAGTTCGGCCTGACGCTCGGCGAAACCCAGCACCGCGCGTTGCTCGTTCAGGCTCAGGACAAAGGGCGGGCGTACCGGCAGTGCCGATGGCAAGGCAGGGCGCTTGATCGGTTGCTCGCGATACACCACCAGCGTGCCGGCCGCCAGGTCGCCCAGGCGTTTGAACGCCGGATGCTGCAGGCAACTGATCGCCCCGAAGGTGTAGCCGAAGGGCAGCATGTCGACGAAACGCAGCAGGTTGCGGATCAGCGAGGCGGACCAGCCGATGGGACGACCGTCGTCCTGGACCACCCGCAACCCCATCATTTGTTTGCCGGGAGAGCAGCCCTGGCGCAGTACCTCGAACAGCACCATGTACCACCAGCTGACCACGAACAGCAGGATGGAACCGAGGCCGATACCCAGGTCACCGAAAAATGCGAGGATGCCGAACAGAAAACCCAGGATCAGCCCCCGTATCCCCAGGTCGATGGCAAAAGCCAGCGCGCGGGGCATCAACCCTGCCGGGCGCAGTGGCAGGTCGATGCCTTCGGGCGTCTCGACCTGATACCGCGTGTCCAGTGGCGGGGGCAGCGGCGCGGTCCTTTGCAGTGCTGGTGTCTCGAGCATGGGCAACCTGAGTGATGGGCCGGTTCGAACATTCAATCCCGGCAGATGCTAGCAGCCTTCGTGCGGGCAAACGATACAACTGTGTATGTCATTTTATGGATCGTGACGTGATTCAATCCGTCGACCCCTGGCCGAAGCCGGGTGGGACCCCTAGACTTCGCCAGTCTTTTGCTCAGGAACAGCCCGTGACCTCCATCTTCTGGTACGACTACGAAACCACCGGCATCGATCCCCGTTGCGACCGGCCCTTGCAAGTGGCGGGCATCCGTACCGATTTCGAGCTCAACGAAATCGACGAACCGGTGAACCTGTATTGCCGGCCGAGCGATGACATCCTGCCCCATCCGGCGGCTTGTGCGATCACCGGCATCACCCCGACATGCCTGGCTGAAAAAGGCTTGAGCGAAGCCGATTTCATGACCCGTGTCCACCAGCAACTGGCCGCGCCCGGTACCTGTGGCGCCGGCTATAACACCCTGCGTTTCGACGATGAAATGACCCGCTACAGCCTCTATCGGAATTTTTTCGACCCGTATGCGCGGGAATGGCAGGGTGGCAACAGCCGTTGGGACTTGATCGATCTGGTACGCGCGGCCTATGCGCTGCGCCCCGATGGTATTGCCTGGCCGCAAGAAGATGGCCGGGTCACCCTCAAGCTCGAGCGCCTGACCGCCGCCAATGGCATCGACCATGGCCAGGCCCACGATGCGTTGTCGGACGTGCGCGCAACGATTGCCCTGGCCCGCCTGATCCGCCAGAAGCAGCCACGGCTCTACGACTGGCTGTTCCAGTTGCGCAGCAAGCAGAAGGTGATGGACCAGATCCGCCTGTTGCAGCCTATGGTGCATGTTTCCGGGCGTTTCTCGGCCGCTCGAAATTATATCGGTGTGGTTTTGCCGCTGGCCTGGCATCCGAAGAACCGCAATGCCCTGATTGTCTGCGACCTGCACCTGGATCCCCAAGGCTTGTTGGACCACGATGCGGACTTCTTGCGGCAACGTTTATATACCCGCCGCGACGAACTGCTCGAGGGAGAGTTGCCTGTGCCCCTCAAACTCATTCATATCAACAAATGTCCGGTGGTCGCGCCGCTGTCGGTGCTGCGTGCCGAGGACCGGCAGCGACTGCAACTGGACATGGATGGACTGCAGCAACGGGCGTTGCAACTGAGTGATGCCCAGCAAGTTTGGCAGGATAAACTTCAGGCTATTTATGGTCGCGAGGATTTCACGGCCAGCGAGGACCCCGAGCAACAGTTATACACAGGCTTCCTCGGTGATCGCGATCGGCGTTTATGTGAACAAGTCCGCATGGCAGACCCGGCTCATTTGGCGCAAGAGCGCTGGCCTTTCGATGATGAACGTTTGCCGGAATTATTGTTCCGATATCGCGCACGTAACTTTCCAGATACGTTGAACGCCGAAGAGCAGGGGCGCTGGAAGCTGTTCTGTCAGCAACGCCTGTCATCACAGCAATGGGGCGCACCCAATACCCTGGAAAGTTTTGATGAGGCGATGGGAGAGTGGCTGGCGCTTTCCACGCCATTGCAGCGAGAGGTGCTTCTGGAGTGGCAAGGTTATAGCCAGCAACTGCGTAAACGTTTAAGCCTTTGAACGGCAATGCAGTGAAAAACCCACAGGCATGAAAAACGCCAGCAATGGCTGGCGTTTTGTGTGCGTAGAGAACGCTGAAACCCGACGAGGCTTAGCCCAGCAGGGTTGCCCAGCCCTCAACCACATCACCGCCCCACTTGGCTTTCCACTCTTTCAGAGTCTTGTGGTTGCCACCTTTGGTTTCGATGACTTCGCCGTTGTGCGGGTTTTTGTATTGCTTAACTTTGCGAGCGCGTTTGGTGCCGGTAGTTTTCACGGCGCCGCCACGAGGTGCTTTACCCGACTTGGCTTCTGGATCCAACAGGGCAATGATGTCGCGCAGGGACTTGGAGTACTCGCCCATCAGAGTGCGCAGTTTGCCTTCGAATTCCAATTCTTTTTGCAATTTATCGTCTTTGGACAGGTCGGCCAGACGCTGTTGCAGTTCTTCAATGGCTTGTTTTGTAGCGTTGTATTCAGTGATCAAGGACATGGGGACTACCTTATGTAGGGCACTGCGGACAAGGAGACAGTGTGGCAATAGTAATCAGACAGTTTCATCAAGTAAACATTTAAGCAGGCTTTTATTTAATTACTTAGTACCAGGCCACAAAAAAGGGCCTTGCAGTTAAATACCCTCACGGCTTTTCACATCCTTTCACAATATAAGCGCTTGCCCCGGCCCCGCCCCGCTCGGTGCCCGCAGGGGCTCGGTCTGTCATCAATACTGCAGTTTTGCGGCGTAATGGCTAGAATGGCGGCCTTTGCGAAGTTCTGGAGTTCCCTAATGCGCACTTTTCGGCTGGTGATTGCTTGCCCGGACCGCGTCGGTATCGTTGCTAAAGTCAGTAACTTTCTGGCGTCCCATAACGGTTGGATCACTGAAGCAAGCCATCACTCGGACAATCAGAGCGGCTGGTTTTTCATGCGTCACGAGATTCGTGCCGACTCGCTGCCCTTTGGCATCGAGGCTTTCCGCGAGGCGTTCGCGCCGATTGCCGAAGAATTCTCGATGGACTGGCGCATCACCGACACCGCGCAGAAAAAACGCGTGGTGCTGATGGCCAGTCGTGAATCCCACTGTCTGGCAGACCTGTTGCACCGCTGGCACAGCGACGAGCTCGACTGTGACATCGCCTGTGTGATTTCCAACCATGACGACTTGCGCAGCATGGTCGAGTGGCACGGCATCCCGTACTACCACGTACCGGTCAACCCGCAGGACAAGCAGCCGGCGTTCGCTGAAGTCTCGCGGCTGGTCAAGCAGCACGATGCCGAGGTGGTGGTACTGGCCCGTTACATGCAAATCCTGCCACCGGACCTGTGCAGCGAATACGCTCATAAGGTCATCAACATCCACCACAGTTTCCTGCCGTCGTTCGTCGGTGCCAAGCCATACCACCAGGCCTCGATGCGAGGCGTGAAGCTGATTGGCGCCACTTGCCACTACGTGACTGAAGAGCTGGACGCCGGCCCGATCATCGAGCAGGACGTGGTACGTGTCAGCCATAGCGACAGCATTGAAGACATGGTGCGCTTCGGGCGCGATGTGGAGAAGATGGTGCTGGCGCGGGGCTTGCGTTACCACCTTGAAGACCGGGTGCTGGTGCACGGCAACAAGACTGTGGTGTTCTGACCGAACGGCTGGCGATCAACAATGGGGATAAACCCGCGCACCTGTGGCGAGGGGATTTAGCGAAACGTCGCACCGCCCCGCTGGGGCGCGAAGCGGCCCTAAAATCGACACCTCGGTGTGTCAGGCGGGCCGATTGATTATCTTGGGGCTGCTGCGCAGCCCAGCGGGGATAAATCCCCTCGCCACAAAGTTCTGTGTTGTCTGTTATTTGACGGACAGGGCTCTTTTCATGATGAGGCACACCATGACCGATCCACTGGACAAAGCCACCTCCAAGGCCCCGGCCACCCTCGGTGAGGGCTGCCTGAGCCGCTACGATCCTGAAGAGCTGAGCCCGGAGGACGGTACGGAGTTTCCGGACGCCGCCGAACTGTGGAAACAGACCCATCCCCAGGACGATGCCGAGTAGGCATCGACCGTTTCAAACCTCTCGGAGCTTCATCAGCTTCTTGATCAACGGGCGTCCCACCATCAGGAAGAACACCGGTCCGCCCGCCACCAGGTAAAAGTAGTAGGTCACCGCCCGCCAGATCAGGATCGCCGCCGCAGCGGTGGACTTGCCCACCATCGGCGCCAACAGAGCGGCCGATGTCACCTCCGCCGCTCCGGCACCGCCGGGCAACAGGCTGAATTGTCCCGCGCTCAGGGAGAGCATCTGGACCAGGAAGCTCCAGGCCCATTGCAGATCCGCCCCCAGCCCTTTCAACGCCAGGTACAGCACGCTGTAGCGCAGGGCCCAGTGCAGGCACGTCAGGCCGAAGACCTGGAGGAGCGTCTGCCGTGGCAGTTTCAGCGTTGCGGTAAACGCAGCCAGGAAACGCAGGATCTTGCGCCCCCAGCGGTGGCGGGTACTGGCCTGCACGCGCAGATGTCGCAGCAACCTGGCGCCCAGCAGGATCAGCCGGCGATGGTAGCGAGCCATCAATGCACAGCCGATCAGTCCGCCAAACAGCGAAAGCGCGCTCAGCACCAGCATCGATTCCATGCGCTGGCTGAGATTCTGGAATAACGCATACAGCAGGATGCCCACCAGGGCGCAGAGAAAGAACAGCAGGTCGCTCAACTGGTCCATGGCGAACACCGCGCTGGCGTGGGCCGGGCGCACGCCGTTGCGGGCCAGCAGGGCCATCAGCGTCAACGGCCCGCCACTGCCGCCGGGCGTTGCGCACATGGCGAACTCGGTGGACATCACCACGCCGATGCTTTTCAGCCCGCCGATGCGCTCACGTTGCTCACCCAGCAGCAGGCGCAGGCGAAGGGAGTTCAGGACCCAGCACAGCCCGATCATGCCCAACATGCTCAACAGCAACGACAAGGGAAAACGCTGTACCCGCGACCACATTTCCCCGCCACCCACCAGCAGCGGCACCAACAACGCCGTGAGCAGCGCCGCCGCCAGCCAGATCAGCCGTTTCATGCGGCGCGGCTGACCCGCAGGCCTTGGGTGGCCAGCCAGTCGATCTTGGTCATCGGCACGCGACCGTCATTGAGCAGGCGCTTGAGGGTCCGTAGCCAATAGTTTCGGGAAAACCCGTGGCGCATGTCTACCGGGTGCAGGCCCAGGCGAATCACCGGCGCTTGGCGCCAACGCTGTTCACGTTGGTCGCTGAGCACTTTCGATAACCCACGGCGCCAGGCGCTACGGGCGCTCCAGACCAGCCCCGGGGCGTCGATGGGGGTGAAGTCCGGCAGGCGATACAGGTGCTGGGTATCGCTGGTGTAACTCAACGGCAACTGGCGCAAGGCCCGGCGTGTGCCTTCGCTCATCAGCCAGGCCGGGGCGACGAAACCCTCCAGCGGCCACTGGTAACGCTCAAAGGTTTCGATGCCGGCGTGCAGGCGGGTGAGGGCGGCTTCCTCGGACAGGTCGTAGAACTCACCTTCATGGGTGTAGACCCGACGCATGAACCAATCCCGGGGGTGGAGGGCCGGTGGACCGTCGTCGCAATGGTAGTAGCCATGCAACACCAATTCATCGCCACGCTCGACCCGGCTATCGAGCAGGCGTCGAAACTCCGGGTGATCATCCAGCGCGTTGGTGTGATGGAAGTCCGGCACCACCAGCCAGGTCATCGGCACGTGACCAAGCGCGTCAACGGCTTCGACGAAGGGTTGGTAGTCGGGCCAGGTTTGCGGGGCCACGTCGTGCAGTACCAGTAATACGCTGGGCGAGTGATTCATCGGCACGGACCTCGTCTCAACCATTGGCCTGTAGCGGCATCTGTTCACCGAGCACGGCGTAATAATGCCCCAGCAGGCTGTTGACCACCGAATCCCAGGCGTAGTGACGCTCGACATGACGGCGCGCGAGCAAACCGCGGCGCTGGCAACCTTCGGAGAAGAGCTGCCGCACGGCATTGGCCATGGCCTGTGGATTGTTCGGCGTGCACAACAGGCCGCAATCTTCCTGGACGATCTCGGTGAACGCCCCAGCCGCGACCGCCACCACCGGAATGCCGCTGGCCATGGCCTCGAGGATCACCAGACCGAAGGTTTCCTGATCGCCGGCATGCAGTAGAGCGTCGGCGCTGGCCATCAGCCGGGCGACTTGCGGCGCCGGGCGGAACGCATCGATCACGGTGACGTTGTCCGGCACCACGGCGGGCATGGACGAGCCCACGAGCAGCAGATGGTAGCGCTCGCCCAGGCGCTTCATGCATTTGAGCAGCACCGGCAGGTTCTTTTCCTTGGACCCACGCCCGGCGAAGATCAGCAGGCGAGTGTCTTCGGCGATGCCCAGCTCGGCCCGCAGTTCTGGATCGCGGGCGCCGGGGTGGAAGGTCTGCAGGTCAACGCCCAAAGGCTGCACATGGACATTGCGCACCCCCAGACCGGTCAGCTTGTCGGCCATGACCTGGCTCGGCGCCAGGACCCGGTCGAAATTGCCGTACAACTTGCTGACGTAGGCTTCGATATTGGGGGTGAACCAATTGCCCATGCGATTGCTCACCAGCAGGGGCAGGTCGGAGTGATAGAACCCGATGACGGGCACGTCCAGCTGGCGTCGAGCGTCCAGTGCGGCCCAGGCGGTGAGGTAGGGATCGCCGACTTCGATCAGGTCCGGTTGCAGATCGCGCAGGGCGTTACGCCAGGGCGCGAGGCGCAGCGGGAAGCGGTAGCCCTTGCCGAAGGGCAGCGCAGGGGCGGGCACCTTGTAGATCCCATCCTGCTCGCTCAAATGCGCGCCGGGAATCAGCAGACTGTGGCGGATACCGGGCCGATCCCCCAGGCGACGGTGCTTGGCATCCAGGTAAGTGCGCACGCCTCCGCTGGCGGGGGCGTAGAACATGGTTATGTCCGCTATATGCACGATGAACATCCCTCCGGTCTGTGTTCTCCTGTGTTGACCTTTATGAAGAATAGATGTTCGGTTGGGTTGTGGTGGGGCCGAGGTGTCAGTGGAGTATTACTTTGTTTGATAGGCCCTCATCGCGAGCAGGCTCGCTCCCACAGGGGATTGCATTCCAACTGTGGGAGCGAGCCTGCTCGCGATGGGGCCAGTCCAGGCGCTGTCAGATACGGAAACTGCCTACCAACTGTTTGAGCCGCGCCGCCTGCCGTTCAAGATCGGAACACGCGCGCAAAGTGGATTGCAGGTTTTCCACGCCTTCCTGATTCAGGGTGTTGATTTCGGTGATGTCCACGTTGATCGACTCCACCACGGCTGTCTGTTCCTCGGTTGCCGTAGCCACCGACTGGTTCATGCCGTCGATTTCGCCGATGCGCTGGGTCACGCTGTTCAGACGCTCGCCGGCCTGGTTGGCGATCTCCACGCTCTCCTGGCTGTGACGCTGGCTGTCATTCATGGTCGTGACCGACGCTCGCGCGCCAACCTGCAATTCCTCGATCATGGTCTGCACCTGTTGCGCCGATTCCTGGGTGCGATGGGCCAGGTTGCGCACCTCATCGGCCACCACGGCAAATCCGCGCCCGGCCTCGCCGGCCCGGGCGGCTTCGATGGCCGCGTTGAGGGCCAACAGGTTGGTTTGCTGGGAAATGCTGGTGATCACTTCCAGGATCTGGCCGATGTTCACGGTTTTGCTGTTCAGCGATTCGATGTCGCTGCTCGACGTGCTCAGCAGGTCGGACAGCCGGTTCATCGCGGCAATGCTGCGGTCCACCACCTGCTGGCCGTCTTCCGCCAGGCCACGGGCATCGCTGGCCTGATGGGAAGCCTGGGCGGCATTGCGGGCGATTTCCTGGGCGGCGGCGCCTAGTTGGTTGATGGCCGCGGCGACGCTGTTGGTCCGGCTGGACTGTTCGTCGGAATTGACCATCGACGAGTTCGAGGCGCTCACCACGCGCAAGGCGACTTCGTTGACGTGCTCGGTGGCGGAGGACACTTCGCGGATCGAACCATGGATCCGCTCCACGAAGCGGTTGAACGCGGTGCCCAGGATGCCGAATTCGTCCTGGTTCTGGATCGTCAGGCGCTTGGTCAGGTCGCCCTCGCCGTCGGCGATGTCCTCCATGGCCCGGGTCATGACATGCAATGGCTGGATCAGGAGACGAATCAGCATGCTCAACAGCGCAATGATGAAGACCACGGCAATGACCGTGGCAATCACCGCCGAGGTTCGGAAATTGCTGAGCATCGAGTAGGCCTGATCCTTGTCGACCGACACACCGACGTACCAGTTCACCGAGGGCAGGCCCTTGATCGGTGTGAAGGTGACGATGCGGGTATGGCCGTTGACCTCGACTTCGTTGATCTGATTGCTGATTTTCGGCGTGTTTTGCGGATAGGCATCGTTCAGGGTCTTCATGACCAGGGCTTTATCGGGGTGCACCAGGATCTTGCCATCGGCACTGACCAGGTAGGCGTAGCCCATGCCGTCGAAATCCACGGTCTTGAGGTTGTCGATGATGGTTTGCAGGCTCAGGTCGCCACCCACCACGCCGACACTTTGCCCGTTGTTTCTGGATGCGCTGGCGATGGAAATGATCAGTCCGCCGCTGGCGGCGTCGATGTAGGGTTCGGTCAGGGTGGCGGTACTGCTGTTTTCGGCGCCTTTATACCAGGGGCGTACCCGGGGATCGAAGCCGTCGGGCATCTTTGCGTCGGGGCGTATGATAAAGCTGCCCTTGGCATCGCCCAGGTAGGACGCCATGAAGGTGGAGGTCAGCGCCTTCTGTTCCAGCAGGCGGGTGACGCTGGCCTGATCCGGAGTGACGGCGATGTTCTGGGCCAGGTTTTCGATCAGCAGAATGCGGCCGTTCAGCCAGGTCTGGATGTTGCTCGCCGTGACGTCGCTCATTTCATGCAGGTAGCCGTCGAGGTCGTCACGAATGGCGTTACGTTGCAGGTAATCGTTGTAGGCGGTGAAGGATGCAAAGGCCGCGATGACGATCAGGGCGGCGGCAATCAGGATTTTGTGGCTGAAACGCAGGTTTTTGTTCATGGCTCGGGGTTCCGCGGAGTCTTATAGCTCTGGGCGTGCTTTTATATGAAAAGTTCGAAAAAAGGCGCCGTGTTGAAAGTTCTGATATTTCCTTCTCTCCCTGGGGAATTATCCGACCGTGTTTTCACTGAGGTCTGTCGCTTCTTATATCGGCCATACTTGTTCAAAAATTAATCACAGGTGACCCCATGCCTGACTCACTGCAACTCGTTATCGGGGCCGACCTCGCCGGCCAGCCCATTGGCCAGGCCATGCGCCTGGCGAACCGTCATGGCCTGGTGGCAGGCGCCACCGGCACCGGCAAGACCGTCACCCTGCAACGCCTTGCCGAAGCCTTCAGCGATGCCGGCGTGGCCGTATTCGCGGCAGATATCAAGGGCGATCTGTGCGGACTCGGCGCCGCCGGCAACCCCCAGGGCAAAATTGCCGAGCGTATCGCCGGCATGCCCTGGCTCGAACATAAGCCTCGGGCTTATCCGGTGACCCTGTGGGATGTTCACGGCCAGTCCGGTCACCCGCTGCGCACCACCCTGAGCGAGATGGGGCCGTTGCTGCTCGGAAGCCTGCTGGAGCTGACCGACAGCCAGCAGGCTGCGCTGTACGCCGCGTTCAAGGTGGCGGATCGTGAAGGCCTGTTGTTGCTGGACCTCAAGGATCTGAAGGCCCTGCTCAATCACCTCAAGGACAACCCGGCACTGTTGGGGGACGATGCGGCCCTGATGACCACCGGCTCCAGCCAGGCGCTGTTGCGGCGCTTGTCCACCCTGGAACAGCAGGGGGCCGACGCGTTGTTCGGCGAACCGGCCTTGCAGCTCGAAGACATCCTGCAACCGGACAGTGACGGTCGTGGCCGCATTCATCTGCTGGACGCCAGTCGTCTGGTCCACGAAGCGCCCAAGGTCTACGCGACGTTCTTGCTGTGGTTGCTGGCCGAGCTGTTCGAGCAATTGCCCGAGCGCGGCGATGCGGACAAACCGCTGCTGGCGCTGTTCTTCGACGAGGCGCATTTGTTGTTCGCCGATACGCCGAAGGCGTTGCAGGAGCGCTTGGAGCAAGTGGTACGCCTGATCCGTTCCAAAGGCGTCGGGGTGTACTTTGTCACTCAATCCCCGGGCGACTTGCCGGACGACGTCCTGGCGCAGCTGGGATTGCGCATCCAGCATGGCCTGCGGGCCTTTACCGCCAAGGAACAGAAGTCCCTGCGGGCGGTGGCCGACGGGTTTCGGCCGAACCCTCAGTTTGACACCCTGGCCGTGCTTACCGAGCTGGGCATTGGCGAGGCCCTGGTGGGCACCCTGCAGGAAAAAGGCACGCCGGAGATGGTCCGACGGGTGTTGGTGGCGCCCCCGCAGTCGCGCATCGGGCCACTGACCGAGGCCGAGCGCGCCGGCTTGATCGCCCGCTCGCCGTTGCAGGGACGCTACGATAAACCCATTGATCGCGAATCGGCCTACGAAGTGCTGATGGGTCGCAAGGGCCTGGAGCCCGAGGTTGCGCCCGGCAAACCGGCGGTCGAGGAGCCGAGCTTTACCGAGAAGGCCGGAGAGTTTCTTGGCACGGCGGCGGGCCAGGCATTGAAGTCGGCGATGCGCCAGGCGGCCAATCAATTGGGGCGGCAGTTGGTGCGGGGGTTGATGGGGTCGTTGCTGGGAGGCAGCAAACGGCGGTAGCTGAGAACCGAGGTGTCTTCATCGCGAGCAGGCTCGCTCCCACAAGGGATCACATGCGGTTCACTGTGGGAGCGAGCCTGCTCGCAATGGCTGCCTGCCGGGCAATGGAGGTCTCAGGGCTTGGCCCTGGCATGGGCCGCCAACCGCTCCAGCGCTGCCCTGAGGCTCGGGTCGCTGATGCCGTCCGCGGTGGCCTGGATGGTTTCGGCGGCGTCGGTGGACAGGTCCAGGGTATGCCCCTTGGCCCCGACCTGTACGGTGGGTGGCTGTACCTTGAAGAGAATCCGCGTGAGGCTGGCAAACTCCTCGAATGCCTGTAATTGACGCAGCAGGCGTTTCTGCTGGTAGCGCAGGCGCGTGGCCCAGTGACCATCCGTGACGATCAGCAGCAAACTGCCTTCACGCCAGGACGCCACGTGGCAGTGTTCGCGCGCGGCGGGTTGCAACTGGCTGTCCAGCAGGCGTTGCAGGTGGCCCAGGCGCTTGGCGTGGCCGAAGATGGCTTTCAGCGGTTTGGCTTCGCGCAACAGAACGGCAGGAGCCTTGGCTGGGAGAGGGCGGAAGGCCATGAACGAATACCGCGAGTGACAGAGGCGCCATGGTAGCAGAAAGCGCCGGGTACGCCTCGACCCCAACGGCCAATGGCTACTTGCTGACACAAACAGTAGGAACTTATGCGCTTTGTGGGTTGAACTTCGCGTAAAAGCCCTTATTTTAGGAGGGCCCCGTCACAGCGCTGTGCCAGCATCGTGGAATAACGCCACTTTCCTCACCATCGTTTCCGGGTAGAATGCTCGTTCGCATGCGGCCATGAGGGCTGCACGGGCGACCCACGGGGCCGCCCTCCATCCCTTTAGTGTGGAAGATCCTGCCGATATGTTTGCGCCTTTGTTAAAGAAACTCTTTGGAAGCAAGAACGAGCGTGAAGTCAAGCGCATGCTCAAGACGGTACAGATCGTCAATGCCTTCGAAGAGCAAATGGTGGCCCTTTCGGACGATCAGTTACGCGCCAAGACCGCCGAATTCAAGGACCGCATCGCCAAGGGGGAAACCCTCGACCAGCTGCTGCCCGAAGCCTTTGCGGTAGCCCGCGAAGCCGGCAAGCGGGTCATGGGCATGCGCCATTTCGACGTCCAGTTGATCGGCGGCATGACCTTGCACGAAGGCAAGATTGCCGAAATGCGCACCGGTGAAGGTAAAACCCTGGTGGCGACCCTGGGCGTCTACCTCAACGCACTGTCCGGCAAGGGCGTGCACGTGGTCACGGTCAACGACTACCTGGCCCGCCGCGACGCCAACTGGATGCGCCCGCTCTACGAGTTCCTTGGCCTGACCGTTGGCGTGGTCACGCCGTTCCAGCCACCGGAGGAGAAACGTGCCGCCTACGCTGCCGACATCACCTACGGTACCAACAACGAATTCGGTTTCGATTACCTGCGCGACAACATGGCGTTCAGCCTGGAAGAGAAATTCCAGCGTGAACTCAATTTCGCGGTCATCGACGAAGTCGACTCCATCCTCATCGACGAGGCCCGTACGCCGCTGATCATTTCCGGTCAGGCCGAGGACAGCTCCAAGCTGTACATGGAGATCAACAAGCTGATCCCGCAGCTCAAGCTGCACGTCGAGGAAGTGGAAGGCGAAGTGACCCAGGCCGGGCACTTTACCGTTGACGAGAAGACCCGCCAGGTCGAACTCAACGAAGCCGGCCACCAATACATCGAGGAAGTGCTGACCCGCGTCGGCCTGCTGGCCGAAGGCGAAAGCCTGTATTCGGCCCATAACCTGGGCCTGCTGACCCACGTCTATGCCGGCCTGCGCGCCCACAAGCTGTTCCATCGCAACGTCGAATACATCGTGCAGGACGGCCAGGTGGTGCTGGTTGACGAACACACCGGTCGTACCATGCCGGGTCGTCGCCTGTCCGAAGGTCTGCACCAGGCCATCGAAGCCAAGGAAGGCCTGAACATCCAGGCCGAGAGCCAGACACTGGCCTCGACCACCTTCCAGAACTACTTCCGCCTGTACAACAAGCTGTCCGGCATGACCGGTACCGCCGACACCGAAGCGTTCGAGTTCCACCAGATCTACGGCCTGCAAGTGGTGGTGATCCCGACGAACAAGCCGCTGGCGCGTAAAGACTACAACGACCTGGTGTTCCTGACCGCCGAAGAGAAGTACGCGGCGATCATCAACGACATCAAGGACGGCATGGCCCAGGGTCGTCCGATCCTGGTGGGTACCGCCACGATCGAAACCTCCGAGCACATGTCCGCATTGCTCAACAAGGAAGGCATCGAGCACAAGGTTCTCAACGCCAAGTTCCACGAGAAGGAAGCCGAAATCATCGCCCAGGCCGGTCGCCCGGGTGCGCTGACCATCGCCACCAACATGGCCGGTCGCGGTACCGACATCCTGCTGGGCGGCAACTGGGAAGTGGAAGTCGCCTCCCTGGAAAATCCGACACCCGAGCAGATCGCGCAGATCAAGGCCGACTGGCAGAAACGTCACCAGCAGGTGCTCGAGTCCGGTGGCTTGCAGGTGATCGCTTCCGAGCGTCATGAGTCGCGCCGTATCGACAACCAGTTGCGTGGCCGTGCCGGTCGCCAGGGTGACGCCGGTTCCAGCCGCTTCTACCTGTCCCTGGAAGACAGCCTGATGCGTATCTTCGCCTCTGACCGGGTGAAGAACTTCATGAAGGCCCTGGGCATGCAGCCAGGCGAAGCGATCGAACACCGCATGGTGACGAACGCCATCGAGAAGGCCCAGCGCAAGGTCGAAGGGCGTAACTTCGATATCCGCAAGCAGCTGCTCGAGTTCGACGACGTCAACAACGAACAGCGTAAAGTGATCTATCACATGCGTAACAGTTTGTTGGCTGCCGATAACATCGGTGACACCATCGCCGACTTCCGCCAGGAAGTGCTCGATGCAACCGTCAGCGCCCACATTCCACCGCAGTCGCTGCCGGAGCAGTGGGACATCGTCGGCCTGGAAGCTGCCTTGCGCAGCGACTTTGGCGTGTCGTTGCCGATCCAGCAATGGCTCGACGAAGACGACCACCTGTACGAAGAAACCCTGCGCGAGAAGCTGCTGGCCGAACTGATCGCCGCGTACAACGAGAAGGAAGACCAGGCCGGCGCCGAAGCGCTGCGCTCCTTCGAGAAGCAGATCGTGTTGCGGGTACTGGACGACCTGTGGAAAGACCACCTGTCGACCATGGATCACCTGCGCCACGGTATCCATCTGCGCGGTTATGCCCAGAAGAACCCGAAGCAGGAATACAAGCGTGAATCCTTCACCTTGTTCTCCGAGCTGCTGGACTCGATCAAGCGCGACTCGATCCGCGTGCTGTCCCACGTTCAGGTTCGCCGCGAAGACCCGGCCGAAGAGGAAGCCCGACTGCGTCAGGAAGCCGAGGCCCTGGCCGCGCGCATGCAGTTCGAGCATGCCGAAGCCCCAGGCCTGGAAGTGTCCCAGGCCCAGGAAGAGGGGGTCGATGTGGATGTCGCCCTGGCGACCGCGCCGGTGCGCAACGAGCAGAAGCTAGGCCGTAACGAACTGTGCTATTGCGGTTCGGGCAAGAAATACAAGCATTGCCACGGGCAGATCCAGTAACGCCCGTCTCAAACGCTGAACGACCCGCGCCGCGACAGGCCACCTCTGTCGCGGCGTTTTGCCATTTGATTCAGACATACATTTATTGAGGAGCGCATTCATGGCTGTTGGTCTTGGTCCGTTGCCAACGTTGCACCCGGTTGCCGGTTTTGAACTCGGTATTGCCTCGGCGGGCATCAAGCGCCCGGGGCGCAAGGACGTGGTGGTCATGCGTTGCGCCGAAGGCTCGACGGTTGCCGGTGTGTTCACCCTCAACGCCTTTTGTGCCGCACCGGTCATCCTCGCCAAGCAACGTGTCCAGGGGCCGGTGCGCTACCTGCTGACCAACACCGGTAACGCCAACGCCGGCACCGGTGCGCCGGGCCTGGCCGCCGCCGAACGCACCTGCGCCAAGCTGGCCGAGCTGACCGGCGTCGATGCCGCCCAGGTGCTGCCGTACTCCACGGGTGTGATTGGTGAGCCGCTGCCGGTCGAGAAGATCGAAGGCGCGCTGCAGGCCGCTCTCGATGATCTGTCGGAAAACAACTGGGCCGCCGCCGCCACCGGCATCATGACCACCGACACCTTGCCCAAGGGCGCGAGCCGTCAGTTCCAGCACGATGGTGTGACGGTTACTGTCACCGGCATCAGCAAGGGCGCCGGCATGATCCGCCCGAACATGGCGACCATGCTCGGCTACATCGCGACCGATGCCAAAGTCTCCCGCCAGGTGCTCCAGGACCTGATGCTCGACGGCGCCAACAAGTCGTTCAACCGCATCACCATCGACGGTGATACGTCGACCAACGACTGCTGCATGCTGATCGCCACCGGCAAGGCCAACCTGCCGGAAATCACCGAAGCCGGCGGCCCGCTGTTCGCGGCCCTGAAACAGGCGGTGTTCGAGGTGTGCATGGAAGTGGCCCAGGCCATCGTCCGTGACGGCGAAGGCGCGACCAAGTTCGTGACCGTGCAGGTCAATGGCGGTGGTAATCACCAGGAGTGCCTGGATGTCGGCTACACCGTGGCGCACTCCCCGCTGATCAAGACCGCGCTGTTCGCCTCGGACCCGAACTGGGGTCGGATCCTCGCAGCCGTCGGCCGTGCCGGCGTGCCGGACCTGGACGTGAGCAAGATCGACGTGTTCCTCGGCGAGGTCTGCATCGCAAGCCAAGGCGCCCGCGCCACGACCTACACCGAGGCCCAGGGAGCAGCTGTGATGCAGCAGGAAGAAATCACCATCCGCATCGAACTGGGGCGCGGTGAGTGCAGCGAGACGATCTGGACCACCGACCTGTCCCATGAGTATGTGAAGATCAACGCCGAGTACCGGACTTAACAAGGCTTGGGGCCGAGTTGCGCCTATCGCGAGCAGGCTCGCTCCCACAGGGGATTTGTGCAGGAAACAGGCTTATGCCAGCCTGCAGATATCCTTGTGGGAGCGAGCCTGCTCGCGATGGCGTCGGAACAGACCTGTACTATTTCTGAATAGCCACAAGAAAGGACTCCATACATGCGCCTGCATCTGATCATCGGTGACAAAAGAATATCTTCCTGGTCCCTGCGCGCCGCGTTGGCCCTGGACTTGACCGGTGCGAAGTACACCGAGGAGCTGATCAGGCTCTTCCAGCCGGACACCCGGGAAAAACTGCTCAAGTATTCAGCCACCGCCAAGGTCCCGTTGCTCCAGACCGAAACGGGTGTCGTCGCCGACTCCCTGGCGATTGCCGAATACCTGGCCGAACAGTTTCCCGACGCCGGCCTCTGGCCCAAGGCTGTGGCGGCCCGGGCCCAGGCGCGTTCGGCCTGTGCGCAAATGCACAGTGGTTTCTTCGCGCTCCGCAGCAACCTGCCATTTGACTTGGCCCACGACGCGCCGTTGTCGCCCATGCCGCCCGATGTCCAGGCGGAAATCGAGCGGATGTTGGCGCTGTGGGCCGAATGTCGGGCGGTGGCGACCGAAGCCGGTCCGTACCTGTTTGGCACCTTGAGCCTGGCGGACGCGTTTTTCGCGCCGGTCGCCGTGCGCCTGCGTACCTATCAGGTGGAACTGCCGGAGGTCGATGCGGCCTATGTTGAAACCCTATACCAATGGCCGGCGTTCAAGGCGTGGCAACAAGCCGGCCTGGAGGAGACAGCGCGGTGAAACGAGTACATGTAGCGGCAGCGGTCATTCGCGACGCTGCCGGCAAGATCCTGATCGCCCGGCGCGCCGACACCCAGCATCAGGGTGGTCTTTGGGAGTTTCCCGGCGGCAAGGTCGAGGCGCACGAGTCTGTCGAGACAGCCCTGGCCCGGGAGCTTCATGAGGAGCTGGGGATTGTGGTCGACGCAGCCCGGCCGTTGATCAAGGTGTGCCACGATTATGCGGACAAACAGGTCTTGCTGGATGTCTGGGAGGTTTCGGCGTTCTCCGGCGAACCCCATGGCGCCGAAGGGCAACCGCTGGCTTGGGTCACGGTCCGCGATCTGACCCACTATGAGTTTCCGGCCGCCAACCAGCCGATCGTCGCGGCGGCACGTTTGCCCGGCGAATACCTGATTACCCCGGAACGCCTTGAAACACCGGCCCTGTTGCGGGGCATGCAGAAGGCCATCGCGGGTGGAATCAAGCTGGTCCAGTTGCGGGCGCCCAATGGCTACGATCCGCAATACCGTGATCTGGCGGTGGATGCGGCGGGCCTGTGTGCCGGTAAGGCCCAGCTGATGCTCAAGGGACCTTTCGAATGGTTGGGAGACTTCCCTTCCGCCGGTTGGCACGTCACCGCCGCGCAACTGCGCAAGCATGCGGCGGCCGGTCGCCCCTTTGGCAAGGACCGTTGGCTGGCCGCTTCCTGTCATAACGCCGAGGAGCTCTCCCTGGCACAGCAAATGGATGTGGACTTCGTGACGCTCTCGCCCGTGCAACCGACCCAGACTCATCCCGAGGCCCAGCCATTGGGTTGGGCAGAGGCTGCGCGGCTGATCGAGGGTTTCAACCGTCCGGTGTATCTGTTGGGCGGAGTGGGGCCTGCCGAACGGCAGAAGGCCTGGGAGGCGGGAGCGCAAGGTGTGGCGGGGATTCGGGCGTTCTGGCCAGAGGCTTGATTCTGTGGTGTAAACGCTGACGCCATCGCGAGCAGGGATCGCATTCAACCTGCAATCAACTGTGGGAGCGAGCCTGCTCGCGATGGCGTCCTCACGGACAACGGATCACTCCCCAGGCTTGGCCGCCGCCACCCAAAGCACCTCCGCCACGCCCTGGCGCCGGGCAATCACCCGCGCCGCCACGAACAACAGATCCGACATTCGATTGATATAGGCCAGCCCCGGCCCGGCCAGCGGCTCGACGGCGTTCAACTGCTGGCAACGGCGCTCGGCGCCACGGGCCAGGCTGCGGCAGACGTGGGCCTGGGCCACCAGGGTCGAGCCGCCAGGCAGGATGAAGTTCTCCAACGGCCCCAGTTCCTCATTCCACAAATCGATCGCTGCTTCCAGTCGCTCGACCTCCGCCGTGGTCAGTGCCTGGTAGGCCGGCATCGCCAGTTCGCCGCCGAGGTCGAACAGACGATGCTGACAAGGCGCCAACACTTCGATGACCTCTCTCAGTGCCGGGTATCGGCTCGCTTCGTCGCCGAGCCCTGCCAGCAGCAAGCCCAGCTGGCTGTTCAAGCTGTCCACTTCACCGATGGCCTCGACCCGTGGGTGGTCCTTCGCCACGCGACGACCATCGCCCAACCCGGTTTCACCCTTGTCGCCGGTGCGGGTGTAAATCTTCGACAGGCGAAAGCCCATGCTCAACGCTCCAGTTGCTTGTGTTCTTGGGGCATCATCGAAGTGCCTGCCAGGGGCAGGCGCAAGGTGAAGCAGGTGCCTTGGCCCGGCGCCGACTGCACTTCCATCTGGCCCTTGTGATTGTTGGTGATGATGAAATACGACACCGACAGCCCCAGGCCCGTGCCCTGGCCGATTTCCTTGGTGGTGAAGAAGGGCTCGAAGGTGCGTTTGCGCACGTTCTCGCTCATGCCGATGCCGTTGTCCTCGACCTGGATTTCCGCCCAGGGCGGGTTCAGCCGCGTACGCAGGATGATGCGCCCGGGTTCGCTGTCGTCCTGGCGTTGGTGGATGGCCTGGGCGGCGTTCTTCAACAGGTTGAGCAGCACCTGCTCCAATTCGTTGGCGGTGCCGGGCACAGGGCCCAGGTTCGGGTCGAACTGACGGATGATCGCCTGGCCCTTGAAGTCGAAGCCGATCGCCAGGTCGAAATCGTTGCCGGCGATTTCCACCGCCTGGTCGATCAGGGCTGGCAGGTCGCAGGGGGCCATCTGTCGTGTACTGCGACGGCTGAAACTGAGCATGTGAGTGACGATTTTCGCTGCCCGGGCGCCGGCCTGCTGGATGCCATCGAGCAACTGCGGGATGTCCCGGCCCTGGAGGTATTGATTGACCACCTGCAGTTCGATACCCAGTTGCTCGGCCTGTTCGAGGTTCTTGGGCAGTTCCGGTGACAGGCGTCGGCGGATGTTCTGCACGTTGTGCAGGATGGCCCCCAGCGGGTTGTTGATCTCGTGGGCCATGCCTGCCGCGAGGCCGCCGACCGAGAGCATTTTTTCCGACTGCACCATCATTTCTTCCAGCGACAGGCGCTGGGTGATGTCATCGATCCGGATCACCACCCCGCGCCCGGCCCCCCCCATCAACGGGTAGAAGGTCAGGGCATAGTGCCGGGCTTCATCGTCCTTGGTCCAGGTGACACGCTCGATCTTGGCCACCGTGTGCTGCTCGACCGTTTGCTTGAGCTGCGGCAGGTAGGGTTTGAGGGGTTCGAACGCGAGGAAGATCGGCTGATTCAGTGCTTCGTCCAGCCGGGTGCCGGACAGGGCGCTGGCCTCCTGGTTCCATTGGGTGACGTAGAGCTGTTCATCGAGGGCGATCAGGGCCGACGGCATGGAGTCGATGATGCTGTTGAGGTAGTTCTGGAAGCCGGTGAGCTTTTTCTCGATCTTGCTGCGCACCTGGACTTCGAGCTCCAGCTTGCGGTTGGTGTGTCGGGTTTCTTCCGCCAGGCCCTGGGCCTGATCGTAGGCCGCCTGGGAGTCGTCCCGGGCGCGCTTGAGCTGCTGCTCCCGGGCCTCGATCCGTGACAGCATGGTATTGAAGGCTTCGGCCAGGCTGCCGATTTCGTCATGGTTGCCACGTGCGGCGCGCAGGGAATAGTTTTCCTCTCGGGTGACCTGGCGCGACAGCTCTTCCAACTGATGAATCGGCTGGGTGATCAGGCGTTTGATCTGCTGGGCGATGACCAACCACAGCAGCACGCTGAAAATCAGGATGCCGAGGCTGGCGGTCAGGGTGCCGGTGTAGAACGCCGTAGGCAGTTCACTGCTGGCGACCAGCAA
This sequence comes from Pseudomonas sp. FG13, assembly GCF_057809755.1. Classification (NCBI taxonomy): domain Bacteria; kingdom Pseudomonadati; phylum Pseudomonadota; class Gammaproteobacteria; order Pseudomonadales; family Pseudomonadaceae; genus Pseudomonas; species Pseudomonas sp. FG13. The sequence continues at coordinate 11,349 of NZ_JBMDKO010000035.1, read as the reverse complement.
CAGGTGGCCCGGCGCCGTGCCGGGGCGGGGCAGGGTGATGACCTGGTTGCTGCGGAATTCACCGGCCTGCCAGGCCTGCACACTGCGGAAATGATCTGGCAGCTTGAGCTTCTCACCCTGTTGCAGTTGTGCCAGGCGCTCGCCCTCACCGTCATACAGCGCCGCCGCCCGCAGCGGGGTGTAGCTGTTGAGTTCGTCGAGCAGACGCTTGGCGCCTTGCGGCGACTGCAGGGCATCGGAGATCAGGCTCGGGTTGGCGATCAGCCGGCCGATGGTCTGCAGGGCCTGGGGGGCCATGCTTTCCTGGGAAATGTAATAGGCGGCGCTGATAAAGGTCAGGTTGGCGACCAGCAGGACAGTGGTCAACAACACCAGCAGGGCGGCCAACAGTTTCTGGCCGACCGGGAGGTTTTCAAGGCGCTGGCGCAATGGCATCAGATTCGTCGCTGAAAAGGAACACGAGGCCAGCGTAGCCGCTGCTCAGTCGCTGGGCAATCCGAGGTTGTTCAAGTGACCGATCAGCCGCTGGCGCAGCTGTTCCAGATGCGGTAGCGCCAGCTCGTGCCGTCGGGCGACCTTGCAGGCGTGGCCGAGCAGATAGCTGATTTCGGTGCGGCGCCTGTTAGTGACATCCTGGTGCATCGAGGAGTAATTGGCGGCGGTGGCCTGGATCACCCGTTCGACTTCCGGCTGCAAGTCTTCGGCCGCCGCGGGCTGGCCGCAGCGTTCGAGCAGGTCGGTGAGTTCCGCGCACAGGGTCGCCACTTCGCAACGATGTTCCTGCAGGCCGCCATTCTTGCAGTGATACAACACGGTCAGTGGGTTGATCGCGCAGTTGAGCGCCAGTTTTCGCCAGAGCCGGGTGAGGATGTCCGCGCTCCATTCGTGGGGAATGCCGGCGGCGCTCAGGTCGTCCAGCCAGAACGGTGCAACGGGGTGAGCGGGGTCACCGAGCCAGGTGTAGCCGTGACCGGCGAACACCACGCGCCAGTCACCGTCGCGGAACGCGCCTTCAGTGCTGGAGGCGCTGATGCAACGGGCCTGGGGGACGCGGTTCGCCACCGCGTCCTGGCTGCCGAGGCCATTCTGCAGCAGGATCAGTTCCGACTCGGCGTCCAGGCGATGGGCCACCGAGGCCACCGCTGCTTCTGCGTCATAGGCCTTGCAGGCCAGCAGCAGGCGCCTGATCGGCCCGGGGCCGTCAGCTGTTTCACCCGGCACCGGATAGCACTGCGGCTCGCCCTGTTCCACCAACGTCAGGCCACCAGCGCTCCGATAGGCCTGCAACCGGTCCTCGTCGCGCAGCACCAGCCGTACCGGCAGACCGGCCCGGGCCAGGCGCGTGGCCCATAATGTGCCGAGACTGCCGGCCCCCAGGACGTGCCAGGTGGTGGACATCAGCTTTTTACTCGGTTTGGTGCGGGCATCTTGGGTGCTCACAGTATCGGCTGGGAAAGACTCGTTATAATGAGCGCGATTTTAACCACAGGCCACCTGTGCGCCTTTTTTATTGGAGAACTCTACATGCCGTCATTCGACGTGGTATCCGAACTGGACAAGCACGAAGCCACCAACGCGGTTGAAAACGCCATCAAGGAGCTCGACCGTCGCTATGACCTCAAGGGCAAGGGCAGCTTCGAGTTCAAGGAAAAGGACCTGACCGTCAACCTGACCGCCGAAGCCGAGTTCCAGCTCGAAGCGATGATCGAGATCCTCAAGATGGCGCTGGTCAAGCGCAAGATCGACGTGCAATGCCTCGAGATCAAGGATGCCTATGCTTCGGGCAAGGTAATGAAACAGGAAGCCGTGCTCAAGGAAGGCATCGACAAGGAGCTGGCAAAGAAGATTGTTGCTCACATCAAGGATGCCAAGCTCAAGGTCCAGGCCGCCATCCAGGGCGAGCAGGTGCGGGTTACCGGCAAGAAGCGCGATGACTTGCAGGAAGCCATCGCCGCACTGCGCGCCAAAGAATTCGGTATGCCGCTACAGTTCAATAACTTCCGCGACTGACAGGACGCCAGGCTGTTCAGGAATAGGGTGGTGGGGGAGCGGGCTTCCTCGCCACATGCGTGCTTATGGTTATAAAGGAGAGTCGAATGGACTTGAATGCAGAAGTGGATCACCTGATCAAAACCTCCCAGGCCGCGATACCGATGGTCATGGAATATGGTAGCCGCGTGTTGCTGGCACTCATCACCCTGGCCATCGGCTGGTGGTTGATCAACAAGGTCACGCAAAAACTGGGTGCATTGCTGGCCCTGCGTAACGCTGACCTGGCACTGCAAGGGTTTATCAGTACCCTGGCCAATATCATCCTGAAGATATTGTTGGCGATTAGCGTTGCCTCGATGATCGGCGTGGAAACCACCTCGTTCGTCGCCGCCATTGGTGCGGCGAGCTTGGCAATCGGCCTGGCATTGCAGGGCAGCCTGGCAAACTTCGCCGGCGGCGTGCTGATCCTGTTGTTTCGCCCGTTCCGTATTGGCGACTGGATCGAGGCCCAAGGCATTGCCGGCACGGTCGACAGCATCCAGATCTTCCATACCGTGCTGCGCACCGGTGACAACAAGACGGTGATCGTGCCCAATGGCAACCTGTCGAACGGCATCATCACCAACACCAATCGCCAGCCGACCCGCAAAGTGGTGTTCGATGTGGGGGTGGATTACCAAGCGGATCTGCAAAAAGCGCGCGAAGTTTTGTTGAATCTGGCCAAGGATGAGCGCGTGCTGGCCGATCCGGCGCCTGAAGCGGTGATTTCCACCCTGGGTGACAGTTCGATCACGGTGTCGTTGCGAGTGTGGGTCAAGACTGCGGATTACTGGAGTGTCATGTTCATGTTCAATGAACAGGCGCGAGATCGCTTGAAAGATGCCGGGATTGATATTCCGTTTCCGCAGCGGGTGATTCGGGTTGTTCAGGAAGAAACGGTGAGATAGCAAAGATAGATATAACCTGTCGATCGAGTCAGGTTGTATTTAGTTAGCTAGCTATTTATGAAGTTGCGTCAGGTTGTTCTATCGGCGCATAAAAAAAACCGCTCACCTTGATCAGTGAGCGGTTTTTTATGTTGCGGTACAGCTATTGAATGACCGCTGAGTTACAGGATGCTCAGTGGGTATTCGACAATCAAACGGGTGTCATAGACGTCAGAGGAATAGCCGCTGTACGCGCCGTTCGAGCGGTAGTTAGCGAAGCGCAGACGGAACGACAGGTCTTTAGCCGGACCTTCTTGCATGACGTACTTGGACTCAACGTTCCACTCGTTTTCCTTACCTTCGCCCAGACCGTTAGTGGTGATGTGGTCACCCATTACGTAGCGGGTCATGAAGCTCAGGCCTGGAACACCGTAGGTTTTCATGTTCAGGTCGTAGCGAGCTTGCCACGAACGCTCATCGCGGCCCACGAAGTCGGAGATCTGAATGGAGTTGGCGACGAAGATCGTACCGTTGCCGTCAACGCCATAGTAGTAGCCATTGTCACCGCTGGAACGCTGGTGAGCGATGGTGAACTTGTGAGCACCAATGCTATAGGCTGCGGCCAGGGACCACAGGTTGTTATCCACACCCAGGGTGCCATCGCCAATTGCATCAACCAGGTCGCCGCGGCTCTCGCCTTTGGTTTTATAGCCGTTGAAGTCGATGTTCAGCGACTGATCTTCGCTGATTGGCATCGTGTAGTTCAGGTTGACGTAGTACTTCTTGAAGTAGTCGTCAGCATCGGATGCAGCCAGGGCACCGGTGAAGTTATCGGTGAAGGCGTAGCTGGCACCGAAAATGTTGATGTTGGTCAGGCCTTTGCCGCCATTGCCGTTTTCATCGGCCAAGCCACCGATGCTGTCACGGCCCATGCCGGTTTGTTTGCTCAGCGAGGTGAAGCGACCTGCGCTCAGTTCCAGGTTCTTGATCTCTTTGGAGGTGATCAAGGTACCGGTAGCAACTTCTGGAATCAGACGGCTGTCGTCAGTAGCGAAAACCGGGCTGGCAACGAATTGCTGGCCATATTTCAGGACGGTATCGGAAAGGCGCAGTTTAACGGCACCGCCGATTTTGCCTTGGGATTTTTCAGGATTGCCGTCGCTGTCGTTCGCGAACAGGCCGTTACCACGGCGGCCCGAGCCACCGTCCAGTTTGACCGAACCCATTGCCATGGCATCCAGACCGAAACCGACAGTGCCTTGAGTGAAGCCCGACTCGTAGGTCAGCAATTCGCTCAGACCGGAGTCCTGGCGGTAGCCGCTGGTGCCCGAAGAAGGGTTGCTGGCACCATTCTTATAGTCACGGTTCATGTACTCGAAACGAGTTTTGGATTTCAGGCTCTGATCTTCAAAAAAGCCTTTGGACTCGTCTTGGGAGGACGCCACTGCGAACTGCGAAACACCGGCCGAAACAGCCAGTGCGATCATGCTCCACTTCATCACGCGCATCGTGATTTGCTCCTTTGGTTTTAGAAGAGTACTGCCGTCCCACCTGTTTTATTATCTGGGCGGCTCTTTCTTTTTGTGTCGGCGCAAACTTATATCACGCCGACCCTATTGGCGATACTTGCCCATCCAACCTTTCAGCTTCTTTACGACCATGTCGCCAATGGCTCGATCCATGTCGTAATGGGGCTGCTCCGACGCAATCGGGTTTCGCAACTTGAATGTTGCTTTTTCTTTCTTCGGCGTCGGCGTAAAGAGTCCTTCGTTACTGCGCTTGAAGCTCCGTGAGGGCAACCTTGCCACTTTATTTATAGGCCAGCAGGTTCTCGTTCCTACGATTCCCTGAAGGCGATGTCCGGGATGAATGCAACAAGCATGCACAAACCCGAATTTTGTTCACATTTTTTTCACACTCTTCCGTTTGACGCGGTGAAACCTCATGAAACCGGGGCTCAAAGGCCTTGTTTTAAATAGGGTTGACTGCTGTGCCACTATCGTGTTGGAAATCCGTAAACGGCCCGCGACAACCAAAAACGTTACCGGTTCACCCTGTCAGTGAGTAAATCCCGGATACTTCGAGCACTGAGCGTAGACGCTTTGTGCGGTTTTGGTGCAAAAAAAATCGTGAATTGCACAAGGCTCGGTGTTTCGCTGGATCCCGGGGCCGTCGCATCCGTGCTTCGGGAAGCTGGTTGCGCCAATTTGGTGCGTGTGCCTGTCGGGCGTCAAGGCGTTCGGCCCGCAAACAAGCATTGTCGTCATGCCTGGGGAGGGTACGCAGTGAACGTTCGGCTATTCGGGGGTATGCTGCGAATAGGCGATACAGGCCCAAACGGGGCTGCCCTGATAACGAGCAAGGAGTACGCGCGGTGTTTGTTTTAGATTCACGACTGCAACAGGACACATTGCCCATTGGCGATTTCCCGCTATGCCGGTTGCTGTTGTCCAATGATTCGAATTACCCGTGGTTCATTCTTGTACCAAGACGGGAAGATATCAGTGAGTTGTTTCAGCTCGATGACCTTGATCAACGCCAGCTGTGGAAAGAGACCACTGCGCTGGCCGAAATTCTCAAGGACTCCTTTGACGCCGATAAGTTGAACGTTGCGGCGTTGGGTAACGTCGTCAGCCAGTTGCACATGCACGTCATCGTGCGCAGGCATGAAGACGCCGCCTGGCCGTCGCCTGTCTGGGGCAAGCATCCGGCCCGGCCTTATAATGCGGAACAGGTGACAGCCATTCGCGAGCGGTTGCGGATGGCGCTGACCGACGATTTCAAATTTATGGAGGGTTGAACCGTGGATCTTGAGGCGCGTGTTACCGATCTGGAAACTCGCCTGGCATTTCAGGATGACACCATCCAGGCGTTGAATGATGTGTTGGTGGAGCAGCAGCGAGTCGTCGAGCGTTTGCAGTTGCAGATGGCGGCGTTGCTCAAGCGGCAGGAGGAAATGGCTGGGCAGTTCGAGTCCGTCGAGGAAGAGGCGCCGCCCCCGCATTACTGATCGCCCGGGCGACAGGTCATAAAAAAACCGCGATGCAGCCTGGCTGCTCGCGGTTTTTTCGTGCCTGGGATCAGCGTCGCGGCAGCGCGGCGATGACGTCTTCGGCTTGCAGGCCTTTGTCGCGGTGCATCACGGAAAACTCCACGCGCTGACCTTCGACCAGTACGCGATGGCCTTCGCCGCGGATGGCCCGGAAATGCACGAAAATGTCATCGCCGGAATCGCGGGAGATAAAGCCAAAGCCCTTGGAGGTGTTGAACCACTTCACGGTGCCGGTATCGCGGTTGGACATGTCGTAGTTCTGGGTCGCTGCAGATGGCGACGACTTCTTGTAGAAGCTGACGGCCAGGTGCAGTGCTACGGCAAGCAGCGCCGCAGCGAGGCTGAACAGGATGGCCGGTTGCCCACTGATTTCCGGCATGGGCGCCAGCAGGCTCAGGGTTTGCAGGGCGACGGCCAGCACCAGTAGTGCGCTGACCAGGTTTTGCAGTTGATGACGAGGACCTTTGTGCCAGTAAGGGATGACAGGTGCGAGGGTCAGGTTGAGCAGGCCGAAGAAGGCCAGGTAAAGCGCATCGGGATGTTGCAGGTAAGGTGTGGCTTCGGAACCCAGGCTAGGGATGAAGGACAGCAGCAGGGCAGCTGCGCCCATTAGCAAGTGGACGATTTTCAACATTTTGATTGACTCACGGTTAAGACGGATCACAAGGAAGAGCTGGTCGGGGACGGTTCGCTTCAGAACAATGAGAGGCGCTGGACACGGACCCGAATCAGCCTATGCGCTACACCCGGGAAAATAGGTGTAGCGACACACTGCCTATTTAACAGCAAAGCCCAGGCCTTCTCAAACTCGTAACAGGTGCGTGCCGCGCTGTTCGTCGGCCGGAGAGCTGCACGCCCGTGGGAGCGAGCCTGCTCGCGATGGCGGCGGGTCAGCAATACCTTCAGCAACTGACAGACCGCCATCGCCAGCAGGCTCGCTCCCACAGGAAGGGGCGCTTATCCTTCTGGCTGCGGAACCGTCCGGCGTCCTGGCTTGTCGGTTCAGCAGGGCTGGCGATTTGTCGCAGGCTACTGGCGACAACACCCGCTACGCTGTGGAATTCATCACCGTCAGGAGATCAACCAACATGGCAATTGATATCGGTATCAGTGAAGAAGATCGCAAGTCCATCGTCGACGGGCTCTCACGTTTGTTGTCGGACACCTACGTGTTGTATCTCAAGACCCACAATTTCCACTGGAACGTCACGGGGCCGATGTTTCGGACCCTGCATCTGATGTTCGAGGAGCAATACAACGAACTGGCGCTGGCAGTGGATCTGATTGCCGAGCGTATTCGTGCGCTCGGTTTTCCCGCGCCGGGGGCCTATTCGGTGTATGCACGCTTGTCTTCCATCAAGGAAGAGGAGGGCGTGCCCGGTGCCGAAGACATGATCCGTCAACTGGTCGATGGCCAGGAGGCGGTGACGCGCACGGCCCGCGGTATCTTCCCCTTGCTGGACAAGGTCAGCGATGAGCCGACCGCCGACCTGCTGACCCAGCGCATGCAGGTTCACGAAAAAACCGCGTGGATGCTGCGCTCCCTGCTGGACGAACGGTAAGCCCCTGGCGGGCGATGGTGGGGTCGGTGCATCATCGCCCGTGTGTCGCAACCGTTAGTCTTTCCTTGTATCGGGCTTTCCGATCAGTCTTGCGCCTGCTGTTGGGGTAACCCATCGTGTGTAGGACGATGTAATTCATCGTCTGCCAGCTGTTGGCTTGTCCTACGTTGCCGGTCAAAAAGTCATCTGGATCTGGCGACTCCGTTGAGCTTCCATAGGGCACCAGATTGGTTGTCCTGACTGAGAGGTTCGTATGGCAAAGGAGTGTCAACGGTATGATTCAAGGAAAAGAATCGAGGGAGGGCGCGCAGCCCATCGCTATCGACCCGTTCGTCAGTGGGTTCGATATGCAGCTGGCCCGGCCCTTGTCCCGATCCATCCGTTTGAACGGGTTCGCCACCTGTCTTCGGCTGGAGCGGGTCTATTGGGAGATCCTCGGCGACATGGCCCAGCTCAACAACTGCTCCATCAACACGCTGTTGTCCCATGTCGATAGGGAGGTGCATCTGCGCCATGGCGGAGTCCGTAACTTCAGCGGCCTGGTTCGTGTGGTCTGCGTGGTGCACAGTTTGAAGGAGGCCGGCATGGAGGCCGTGGAGCGTCATTGGCGTGGAGCTCCACAGTGAGTCAGTCGGGCCGGTAGGTGCCCTGTGCAGCCTTGGGGGCTTCCAGATTCGTTTCCCCATCCCGTGGAAACGAATGGAGAACGCCCCTACGGCTGCACAGGCTGCATTTAATGGATATAATCCCGCTCTTTGCCGCAAAGCCCAGCTTTTGCGCGATTAACCTGATCGCCGAGACAACCCATGCCGATGTACGACTATCAATGTGCTTCCTGTGGTCATCAGATGGAAGCCATCCAAAAGATCAGCGAAGCACCGCTGGTCGACTGCCCTGCCTGCCAGGCGCCGGAACTGAAAAAAATGCTGTCCATGCCGGGTTTCCGCCTCGGCGGTACGGGCTGGTATGAAACCGACTTCAAGACCGGCGCCAAGAAAAACCTCGCCGGTGGCGACAAAGCTGACTGAGATGAATACGCGCGGGTTCTTGCATGGGCAGGGCCTCCAACCGAATGTCGAATTACGAGAAGTGAAACCACTACCATGATGCGCAGCCATTATTGCGGCCAACTGAACGAAAGCCTGGAAGGTCAGGAAGTTACTCTTTGCGGATGGGTCCATCGTCGCCGTGACCATGGCGGGGTGATTTTCCTCGATATCCGTGATCGTGAAGGCCTGGCCCAGGTGGTGTTCGATCCGGACCGTGCTGAAACCTTCGCCACCGCCGACCGCGTGCGCAGCGAATACGTGGTCAAGATCACCGGCAAGGTGCGTCTGCGTCCGGCCGGTGCCGGCAATGCCAACATGGCGTCCGGCATGATCGAAGTGCTGGGTCATGAGCTGGAAGTGCTCAACGAAGCGGAAACCCCGCCGTTCCCGCTCAACGAGTTTTCCGACGTGGGCGAAGAAACCCGCCTGCGCTATCGCTTCATCGACCTGCGTCGTCCGGAAATGGCCGAGAAGCTGCGCCTGCGTTCGCGCATGACCACCAGCATCCGTCGCTACCTGGACGAGAACGGCTTCCTCGACGTCGAGACGCCGATCCTGACCCGTGCCACGCCGGAAGGCGCTCGCGACTACCTGGTGCCGAGTCGTACCCACCCCGGCAGCTTCTTCGCCTTGCCGCAATCGCCGCAGCTGTTCAAGCAACTGCTGATGGTGGCCGGCTTCGACCGTTACTACCAGATCGCCAAGTGCTTCCGCGACGAAGACCTGCGTGCCGACCGTCAGCCTGAGTTCACTCAGATCGACATCGAGACCAGCTTCCTCGACGAAAAAGACATCATGGGCCTGACCGAAGGCATGATCCGCAACCTGTTCAAGGAAGTGCTGGGTCTGGAATTCGGTGATTTCCCGCACATGACCTGGGACGAGGCCATGCGCCGCTACGGTTCCGACAAGCCGGACCTGCGTATCCCGCTGGAACTGGTGGATGTGGCCGACCAGCTCAAGGATGTCGAATTCAAGGTTTTCAGCGGTCCGGCCAACGATCCGAAATGCCGCGTAGCCGCCTTGCGTGTGCCGGGTGCGGCGAGCATGCCGCGCAGCAAGATCGACGACTACACCAAGTTCGTCGGCATCTACGGTGCCAAGGGCCTGGCGTACATCAAGGTCAACGAGCGCGCCAAAGGCGTCGAAGGCCTGCAATCGCCAATCGTCAAGAACATCCCTGAAGCCAATCTGAATGTGATCCTCGATCGCGTTGGCGCGGTCGACGGCGATATCGTGTTCTTCGGCGCCGACAAGGCCAAGATCGTCAGCGAAGCCCTGGGTGCGTTGCGGATCAAGGTTGGTCACGATCTCGAGCTGCTGACTTGCGAATGGGCGCCGTTGTGGGTCGTTGACTTCCCGATGTTCGAAGAGAACGACGATGGCAGCTTCACCGCCCTGCATCACCCGTTCACCGCGCCGAAATGCACGCCGCAAGAGCTGGAAGCCAACCCGGCTACCGCTTTGTCGCGCGCCTACGACATGGTCCTGAACGGCACCGAGCTGGGTGGCGGTTCGATCCGTATCCACCGCAAGGACATGCAGCAGGCGGTGTTCCGCCTGCTGGGCATCGACGAAGCGGAACAGGAAGAGAAATTCGGCTTCCTGCTCGACGCCCTGAAGTTCGGCGCGCCACCCCACGGTGGTCTGGCCTTCGGCCTGGATCGCCTGGTGATGCTGATGACCGGCGCCCAGTCGATCCGTGAAGTGATCGCATTCCCGAAAACCCAGAGCGCGGCCGATGTCATGACCCAGGCCCCGGGTGCGGTGGATGCCAAGGCGCTGCGCGAGCTGCACATCCGCCTGCGTGAACAGCCAAAGGCTGAGTAAGGCTGACACCTGAAGGCGCATCTTCGGATGCGCCTTTTCGTTGGTGTCGATATTTCTGCTTGTCCGCCACTGCGCGAGCGCAGGGCGGGCAACGTTTCAAGAAGAACCGGAGCGAGTTATGGCAGGTCATTCCAAGTGGGCGAACATCAAGCACCGCAAAGAACGTCAGGATGCCAAGAGGGGCAAGATCTTCACCAAGTGGATCCGTGAGCTGACGGTCGCGGCCCGCCAGGGTGGCGGCGATCCAGGGTCCAACCCGCGTCTGCGCCTGGCTCTGGACAAGGCGCTCGGTGCCAACATGAGCCGCGACATCATCGATCGGGCCATTGCCCGCGGCGCCGGTGCGACCGAGGCTGACAACGTTGAAGAGCTGACCTACGAAGGTTACGGCCCAGGCGGCGTGGCAGTGATGGTCGAATGCATGACCGACAACCGCAACCGTACCGCGGCAGCCGTGCGTCACGCCTTCAGCAAATGTGGTGGCAACCTCGGTACCGACGGTTCGGTGGCTTATCTGTTCGAGCGCAAGGGGCAGATCAGCTTCGCGCCGGGCCTGGATGAGGACGCCCTGACGGAAGCCGCCCTGGAAGCCGACGCCGATGACGTGGTTGGCCATGAAGACGGCTCATTCGACGTGTTTACGTCGTTCGCCAGTTTCTATGCCGTGCGCAACGCCCTGGAAGCGGCCGGGTTCAAGCCGGCCGACGCGGAAATCGTCATGCAGCCGACCACCAGCGCCGAACTGGATCTTGAAGGCGCCGAGAAAGTGCTCAAGCTGATCGACATGCTCGAGGACCTGGATGACGTGCAAAACGTCTATTCCAATGCCGATATTCCGGAGTCAGTGGCCGAGCAGCTGGGCTGACTCGTCGTCGCCGTTCTGAATGTGGGAGCGAGCCTGCTCGCGATAGCGATCCGACAGCCAACCTCCCCGTTGG